>CAIQSZ010000198.1 GCA_903874575.1 uncultured Elusimicrobia bacterium | reverse complement strand
TGCGCCCGCCGCCGTCCGGTTCCTATCCATCGAGCCATTGCTGGAAGACCTGGGACCCTTCTCCCTTAATGGCATTAACCAGGTCATCGTCGGCGGAGAGAGCGGGCATGGCTTCCGACCGTGCAGGCCCGAATGGGTTCGGTCTATCCGCGACCAGTGTAACGCCGCCGGAGTTGCGTTCTTTTTTAAGCAGTGGGGCGGGTTCAGGCCGAAGTCCGGTGGGCGCGAATTGGACGGCCGCACCTGGGACGAGTTCCCGAGGATAGAGACGGTGGGCTTGGCGGTGGCGCACGGATGATGACCTGCTTCCGGAATAAAAAACATGCGCGGATGTGCTTTTGGGTAGTACAAAAGCAGTAATTACGAGAGAGACCGCTTCATTAAAAATGGAAATTGAGAACGCCTACCGGACGAGTTCGCTCGACGAAGCGGCCGCTATCGCGGCTGCCGGTGCCAATTTTATCGGGCTTGAGCAGAAATCCCACCGCAGTTTTTATTTTGTTTTCCGTCCAGCCGATGACGCCTCTTGCCTTGCAGAAAAATACCTGCGGGGCTCTCTGACGGTTAACGCCACGCGGATGACCGACAGCCTCACGACCCTGAAGGACGCCGTTTTCAGCCGCCTGAGAAATGGAGACCGAGATGCCCACTACCGCCGCGACCCCTGACGCGAAATCCCCCGACGCCGGAAATCCCGCGTCGTTCAATCAGGGACCTCGTTCAAGCGCTGGTCCCGGAATCATCGACTTTGCGGGGTTAGCGGCGGCGCTCCTAGACCGTTCGGGAGAGTTGCTTCCGGCATGGTTTCCAGCGGGCGAGTTAAACGGCCACGAGTATCAGGTCGGGAGCGTCCGGGGTGAAGCAGGCAACTCTCTCTCTATCAACGTGAACACCGGGAAGTGGGCGGACTTCGCGGAGGACGTGAAGGGCGGCGACCTCATCTCACTTTACGCGGCATGCCAAGCCATCAAGCAGAGCGAGGCCGCCACGCGCCTCGCCCAGGACATCGGCTTCAACCTGTGCCCGAACGCTGTCCCGAACCGTTCTACGAACGACAACGGGGCGAACCCAAAGCCGGCAGTTGTGAAGCCGCCGGTGGGGACTCCGCCGCCGTCGATGCGCCACTTCGAGCGCGGTGAGCCTTCTCGGTCCTGGTGCTACCGTGACGCTGCCGGAGAGCCGTTATTTTACGTAGCCCGCTACGAGACGCCGACGCCCAAGGACCCCGGGGCCAAAGTGTTCATCCCATGGTCCTGGGACCGCAGCTCCGCCGGATGGGCCGCCAAAGCATGGCCCGCGCCTCGCCCGCTGTACGGGTTGGACCTCCTCGCACAACGCCCAGATGCCAGCGTCCTCATTGTCGAGGGGGAGAAGGCCGCCGAGGCCGCTAAGACCATCATCGGCGGCGTCTACGTCGTCGTCAGCTGGCCCAACGGTGCACAGGCGGTAGACAAGGCCGACTGGTCGCCGTTAAGGGGACGGAACGTGCTTGTCTGGCCCGACGCCGACGAGGCGGGGATTGCGGCCGGTCAACAGATTGCCGCCAAACTGGCGCCGGTTTGCCCGGAGGTCAAGGTCATAGATGTTCCTATCGGCGACACCTTGCCGTCAGGGTATGACGCCGCCGACGCCGTTGAGGATGGCTGGAGTTTGGAGACATTCGAGGCGTGGTCCGCGCCGCGCACGAAAGTTGTTGCGCGAACTCCCGCCGGTTCGGACGATACGACAAAGGACGCCGATGCCCTTTCTTCGCATATTTCGCTTATTTCGCAGGCGAAGGAGACGCCGTTCCCCGACGACCTTAATGATGAAGCACTCTATGGTTTGACAGGCGAGGTAGTTAAGGCGATAGAACCCCATAGCGAAGCCGACCCTGCCGCTCTGGCGATAAATTTACTCGCCGGTTTCTCCGGCGTCATCGGCGCAGGTCCTCACTTCAAGGTGGAAGGAGATACGCACAGCCTGCGCGTGTCTGCCATCTTGGTCGGGAACAGCGCGAAGGGTAGGAAAGGAACCTCGTGGGGTCCGGTCCGTTCAATACTTTCC
>CAIQSZ010000197.1 GCA_903874575.1 uncultured Elusimicrobia bacterium | reverse complement strand
GAGTTCATGCGCTACGCGTCGAATGGATGGGCCTGGGCGCTCGCCGCAATCTTGGCTTTGCTCTCCGGCTCCTGGTTCCTGTCGCGGCGGCGCGAACGCGCCCGTCCGCGCGCCGCGGGACGCCTCTGACTTAGGGGAGTTCCAGCGCGGCGGCGACTTTATCCGGGTCCGTGGGCCCGCTCGGAAATCCGATGACGCGCTTGAGCAAGCGGCCGTCGTAGTCCGTGACCACGAACATCGGCACGCCCTCGTTCGCGGGCACCAGACCCGGAAGGGGATCGAGCTGAGTGTCGAGCCCGAAGGGAACCGCGAAGGGCCTCAGGACGTTCAGCGGCGCCAATCCCACGACGATCCGGGTGGCGACGCCCTTGGCCGCGAGGTAGTGCCGCAGGGCCAGGATGTAGGGCACGATCGCGTGGCAGACCCCGCACCACGGGGCCACTACCACGGTCAGGCATTTCGACGTCGGACACTCGGACAGGGGCGGCGCATTCGGCCCCGCCAACGTGGCCAGGGGCGCCTCCGTCAGCTCCGGGCGGGAAGTGCACGCCGACAAAGCGGCGGACGCGGCCAACACGAGATAAGAGATGCGCCTCAGTTTCATCTGGGACTCCTGCACGCAGCGGTAGCGGAATTAGACGCGCACCACGCGTTGTGCTTGTCCACCCGAAGTCTGTATAAAATTTCGTCCAGGCCGTCCGGCTTGGCGACGGCGGGCTCATCGAACTCAGAGCCGCAAGAGACTTTCGAATCCCGGGCGACGATATTGTGGGAATCATTCCCCCAAAACCAAGCCACGAAAAGTATCCCTTCCCGCTGGCGAGGCCGCATCGTCGGTTTCCAGTAGGCGCCCGGGGCCGGCACTATGCCGAGGCTCTTGATGACTTCGAAGTCCTCATGGCTCACGACGATGCAGCCGCCGCTCACCCCGGTGCACAGATACCGGTCGATGGGAATAGCCTCGGGACCGGCGACCTGGAAACGCTCTCCCCTGCGACTCGTTTTCACCAAATTCCGATCGTGCACCAAATAGCTCTCGTGGAAATCGATCCCGCGTTGGTATGTGCAGGCGTTGCGGGCCTCCAGGCCGTCCAGTCGGTAGGCCTGAAGAGTCAGTCCCACCGACTGCATCGTTTGAGCTTCGCCGTTTCCGAACAGCCGCATGCAACCGCCGGGGGTCGCATTCGATTTATCCCGATTTGACGACGCAGTCGCGGGCATAGTCGGCGTCGGAGGATTATTTCCGCTGCCGAACGCCCCTCCCCCGCGCAGCATCTCGTGAGAATTCCCGGGATACTCTTGGTCCCACTTCAAAACGTGACACCGGACTAGATTCCCATCCGTCGAAAAATCGCAGAAAACCACATGTTCCGTACTCACCAACCCGCCCTTGAACTGCTCCATGCATCGCTGCGTGTAGAGAAGAGCTTCCTGCGGAATTTCTTCGCAGTCACCCACGGTCGGCGCGCGAGCGGGATCAGAGTCGTACGATCCCAGCCAATGATAATCCTTGCAACTTCCGGGATCGGCGCGAAGGGGAGGCGCCGCAACGGCGAGAAGGATCACCCAGGCGGCGTGAACATGCCCGCGCCGGCGTCTTTTTTCCATGCCGGGGATACTTTATCACGACGTCTCCCGGGCGACCTGGGCCCGTTGGACTCGTTTTTACGGTCTTTCGGCCTACTTCAGAAGCTCTTTTACGACTTCGTTCACGACATCGGTCCTCGGGCTTACCTGTGAGCCAAAAAACTGTGGGAATCAGAAACCGCAACGGACGCCGAAGTCAGGGACAAGAAGGAAGTTGATTCCATCCGCGCATTAGAATCATTGAATCAAATGATAAAGAAATCGGATAAAAATAGCGATTATCATTATTTTAAAGAAGTTTTGCCAAAAGGATGATTCCCTTGGAACCAGCGTCGTGGCGCGGACGGATTTTAGCTCTATTGGAACCAGGGCGCGGACGGATTTTAGCGCTAAAGGATGGGCTTCTTTGTAAGCCTGCCAACGCCTAAACGTCCCTCCGGGGTCGTGCGGAACGAAGAATGGCAGATGTCCCTTTCTGACAAAAATCTCCACCCACTGGTCGATCATACTGTGGTCCGGACTTCCTGTCGCCCTCTGCGCGCGCAAAGATAACATTTCATCCAGACTCTCGCCGTCGTGAAGCGCCTGGATGACGAGTACCAATGCATCCCTCGCCGACCTAACGGGATGATCCGATACCGACGACCATTCGGCAGATATCTCATGTCGATTTCCCGAATTTCCCTCAACGGTGACAAAACCAATTCTTGTCAGCATAGCGTTGACATAATATATGTGATCCTCTCGCTCGCCGGGGAATGGATCCCAATTATCGTAGAGGACGGACAGTCCCTCAACACGCCTCCCCGTCGTATCGAACTTGGCGAGGACCCTGCCCGAGTGCAGGGAATGCCTGAAGATCACCTCTAATTTAGGGCCCCGCCGGGTCACGGAATCATTTCGTAACCCGCCGCCCCGTATTCTGATCCCGACCGAGCGGAGCGCTGCGGCACCCGTTTTGACCGTCATATTTCTTGATAGAAGATCACCGGTATATCTGCGTTCCCCGTCGAACATTTTCTCCGGATTTACGACCGCCGCGGCCGCGGCCTCTACTGCTGCGGCGGCGGCAGCGGTGGTTGCGCTAGCGCCCGGCCCTGCGCCGGCGGAAGGTGCCACAGGGCGAGCAGGAACGGCGGCATCAGGCAAGTCCAGCGTAGCCAAATGTGCCGGCAGGGCGCGATCCTCCGTAATCGCATGGACGTCCCTGAGAGGTGATCCATGCGCGGGTCTGTCGATGACGGGGTTCGAAGCGGGCGCAGGAAGCCTCAGTAAGGCGGCACTGGGTGCAGCTGCTAGAGGTGGAACTACCTTTAACGTCTGTAAACTACCAGAAGCCCCAGGAGCCACGAGCGTAATAGGGCTAGCCGCCGCAGCGCCGCCGGCTGGCGCCCTGATTGCCTCTGTCTTTATGGGGGCGACGCCCGCGCGTGCCGTGCCCGCCAGGCAAGCCGCCGCCGAAATGAATAACGCCGCGAAAAGGCGTCTGGAGTTCACCCCCGGATTGTAGGACGTGGTCCGCCGCCCGCACAGGACGAACGCTAAGCGTCGTCTTGATTTAACCACGGTATATCCGCTCGTCATACAGGGACTATACCCGAACGACGAGGAGGGCGCCTGGGCACACGGGTCCGCGGAACCGTCCAAAGGACCTACCCGATCCCCACCTCCTACCCGCTAAGAAGTGTAATTCCGGACCCCGGGAAGTAGCGGCCTGGAATTCGCCGGCTATGGCGTTATTTTTCCGGCGACAGAGCCTCGCCCATGTAATAATACCGTCGGCCGTCCTTCGCATCCGCGAGATTCACATGGGGATCGCCGGCCGGGACGTCGTCCAAGCCGCGGGCCGGACTTTGGAAGCTGCGCGGGTCCGCCTCCGGCACGATCCGATTTTTATAGAACACGCGATAGGCGTCTTTGGCGTATTGCTGGCCGGCGCAGACCTCGAAGGTGGCTATGTCCGCGTCCATCATCACGGGCACGGAATCATCGCCCAAGTAATAAACATGCCGATCGCTTTTAAAATAGCTGTTTCCTAAAGCCGTAACCGAGGAGGCTCGAGGAATGGCGAGCTTCACGTCATACCGCCATAGACTTCGCTGATCGCCGTAATACCCGTAGCCCAGCGCGCGGAACGCGCGGCCGTCCGATTCCGGCAGAACATCGAGTCCATGATAGACGCTCCGCTTGTCCTTGGCGAAAAAGGCGTCCACTTCCTCGAACGTCCCGGGGTCGGCGCCTGGAATTTTTTCGCCTTTGTAGTACGCCGCCCGGAGGTCCTTGCCGTGCAGGTCTCCGATAGCCGCGAACGTCCCGGGGTCCGCGGTCTCCATGCGCACGGTCAGGACGCTCTTTCTGAATATGGGAATGAATATGAGAGAGAAGTCGGGCACGAGATCGGAAGAACAATAGAACACGGAGTTATTATCTTTAGCGTAATATTTCCCCAGCTGAGAAAACGTGGCGGGATCGGCGCCGGGGATCGGCCGGCCTTCGTAAAAAACGCCCCGCGCCTCGACTCGATAACGATCCGCGTGCGTATTGGCGTTGTCCATCCATCGGGACATTCTTTTCCCGACCTTCACGACCCTATAAATCCCGTAAAACGCCACGGCGCCTCCCGTCGCCAGAAGGACCGCGCCGGCAAGGGCTCCGATTTTAAAAAATCCCATGCGCATATATCCGATTATCATAGCGGATTCGACCAGTCTAACAGACAAATTCGCCGGAATCGAGGTCTATTCAAGGCTGAATGCGGAGGCGCCAAACAATTGGTAGACTGCGTCCGGACCCCATGAGCCTGGAACTTTTTATTGCCCTGCGCTACCTGAAGGCCAAAAGAAAAGGGCTGTTCGCCGTCGTCACCACCTCCATCGGCGTGGCGGGCGTCACCGTGGGTGTGGCCGCGCTCATCACCACGCTGTCGGTGATGAACGGCTTCCAGGCCGACATCCAGCGCAAGATCGTCGGCGCGCAGGCGCACGTAAGCGTGTACGGCGCGCAGTCCGCCGCCGATCTGGAACGCATCGACGCGCTGGCCAAAGCGGACCCGGAGGTCGCGGCGACCGCTCCGTTCGTCCTGGGACAAGCCATCCTCACCAGCCACGACCGTTCCATGGGCGTCCTGCTCAAGGGACTGGATCCCGCGCGCGAGTTCCGCGTCAACGACCTGGCTAAGAAGCTGGTCGCGGGGTCTTGGAGCGGGCTGGCCGGCGCGAAGACGCCCGGCGTGGTGCTGGGCTCGGAACTAGCCGACCGCATGGGCGCCGACGTGGGCGGAGAGGTCGTGCTGGTCTCCCCAAAGAGCGTGGCCACCCCGCTGGGGCTTCTGCCGAAGATGCAGCGCTTCCGCGTGGTCGGGCTTCTCAAAACCGGCTACTACGAATACGACAACGGCACCGCATGGGCCGAAATCGGCGCCGCGTCGAAGTTCCTGGGCGTGGAGGCGGGAGCCTCCGGCCTGGGCCTGCGCCTCAAGGACCTGCGCGACGCGGACTCGGTCGCGCGCCGCCTAAGGGGCGTCCTGGACTTCCGCCGCCCGGTGCGGACCTACGCGCAGATGAACCAGACGCTCTTCGCCGCCCTGAAGCTGGAGAAGACGGTGATGTTCATCATCCTGACTTTGATCACCTTGGTCGCCTCCCTCAACATCGCGTCCACGCAGATCCTGCGCTCCGTCGAGAAAACGCGCGACATCGGCCTGCTGAAGGCGATGGGCGCCCACGCGCGGATGATCGAGAAGATCTTCCTGGTCGAAGGGCTTCTCATCGGCGGCTCCGGGGTGGCGGCCGGGACGGCGCTGGGCTTCTTTCTATGCTGGGTGATCGCGACCTTCCCCATCGTCGAGCTTCCCGGGGACATCTACTATCTCACGCGGGTGCCCGTGGACGTGCGCCCCTGGGACGTCGCCGCGGTGACCCTCATGGGCGTCGCGCTCACCTTGCTGGCGACCGTCTATCCCGCGCGCCGCGCCGCGAAGTCCGACCCCGTGGAGGCCATCCACTATGGCTGAGCCCGCCGTCTTGGCCCGCGGCGTGATGAAATCGTACGGCGCGGGGCCGGCCGCGGCGCCGGTTCTACGCGGCGTCGACATGAGCGTGGAAGCCGGGGAG
>CAIQSZ010000196.1 GCA_903874575.1 uncultured Elusimicrobia bacterium | reverse complement strand
GCACCACTCTCCTGTGGCGGCATCGAGGCCTGCTTGGCGTTGACGGGCGTAGTCGTCAAAATCGCGGCGCAAGACTTTCGCGCCGGCGGCCTCGGCGAGTTCGGCGGTGCGGTCGCGGGTGTCTTCGGAGACGACGACGACGATCTCCGCCGCCAGTCCGCGCAGGGATTCGAGACATCCCGGAAGATCCTTCTCCTCGTCCTTGGCGATGAGAACGGCGCTAAGCGATGGCGTCATAGATCTCCTCCATATCGCCGGCCATGCGCGTCAGGCCGAAGCGGGATACGCGCTTGAGTCCCGCGACGGCGAAGCGCTGGGCGCGGACGCGGTCGTCGAGCAGTTCGACGACGGCGCCCGCCAAGGCTTCGGGATCGCGCGGACGCACCAACTGACCGGTGACCCCGCTTTCCACCACCTCGGGGATGCCGCCCGCCGCGGTGGCGGCTATGGGCACGCCGCACGCCTCGGCCTCAATGAGGACCGAACCCATGCCCTCCCCCCACGAGGAATGGACGTAGACGTCCAGCGCCTTGAGCAACGGCAGGGGGTCGGCGCGATGCCCAAGGAGCAGGACCTTGCCGGTCAGACCCATGCCGTCGATGGCGGCGCGCAGGCGGGCCTCCTCGGGTCCGCGGCCCGCGATCAAAAACACCGCCTTCGGACGCTTGAGCAGGACGATGACGGCGGCGGCAAGCAACGTGTCATGGTCCTTGTGGGGAACGAGGGCGGCGAGGTTCCCGATCAAGGCGAGGCCGGGGTCGAACGAGAATTCCCGGCCGAGGAGACGGCGATACTCCTTTCGATCCGCGGCGTTCGCGGGGGCATACCGTCCCGCCTTCGTCTGCGTCCAAGCGGCTTCCTGCGCGGTCAGAGGCAGGCCGTCGGGGATCACGGCGATGGACTCGTCGCGGAGGCCGGCGGTTCTTAAAATGCCCGCGATGGCTTTGGACACCGCGACGGTTTTCGCGGCGAGGCCGTATTTCCAGCGGGCCGCGGCGAACCCGACGGGGAAGTCGACTCGCCGATGGGCGACGAACGGGATGCCGCCGATCGCGGCCCATGGTCCGAAACCGGCGGTTCTGCCGGTGTGGGCGTGGACGACGGCGCCTTCGCGTCTGGCGTCGCGCATCAGACCGAAGGTGGATAAAGAACGAACCTCGAAACCTTGACCCGTCGCTTCGACCTCCAGCTCCCCGCCGGGGCGGCAATAGACGACGTTGCGCCGCCCGCGGGCGCGCAGGGCCGCCGCCAAATAAAGGAGCTGGCGCTGACCTCCGCGGAAGCCGCGTTCACCGTCGAGGTGGTAGAGGGTCGATCGCCTTTTCATAGATCGTCTGCGTCGCATGATAGAACGGTCCGAGAGAGAAGCGCTCTTCCCAGCGGGCGCGCGCGGCGCGGCCCAGCGCCTCGGCGCGCTTAGGATCGGCCAGGCGAGAGCCCAGCGCGTCGGCCAGCGCCTTGGCGTCGCCGGGGGGAACCAGGAGGCCGGTGACGCCGTCCTCGACCAAGTCGGGCAGGCCGCCGACGCGCGCGGCCACCAACGGCCGCGCCGACGCCATCCATTCCAGGGCGGCGCGACTCACCGCCTCCGAACCCGTGGAGGCGACGACGCCCACGCGGCAGCCGGAGAGGAAAGCCCACTTGTCGGCGACGCGGCCCAAAAAGTACACCGTCGTGTCGAGCGCCTGCGGCTTCAACTGCCAGCGCAGACGGTCGAGCAGGCGGCCTTCGCCCGCGCACAAGATCCTAAGACCGGGAAACAACGGCTTAAGGATTTGCGCGGCGTCCAGCAGCACTCCATGACCTTTGACCGCGTCAAGACGCCCGAGGAGGCCGACGAACGGCATCCCGGGCATGGGGGCGGCGTCCTCGCCGCATTCGATGCCCTGCGGGACCAGCCGTACCGGGGTCTTCGGGAAGGCGGCCGCCAACGACGCCTTCAAAGCGGAATTGGCCGCGATGAACGCGGCCGTGCGCGACGCGATAAAGCGCGTGAGCGGATTCGCCTTCACGAGCCGGGCGTCGCCGCGCGTGCGGATCACGACGGCGCCTTTGGGCGCGAGGAGAAGCGCCAGGACGTGAGACGAACCGGTGTGCGCGTTAAGGACGGAGGGCTTGAGCGCCGCGGCCTCGCGGCGCAAGGCGGGCAGTCCCAGCCAGCCTTGAAGTCCGCTCGCAACGCCGCGCGCGGGCAGTCCCGCCTTCGCCGCCTGTTCGAGCGCTGGGGAGCCTTCGCGCCCCCAAAACGAGACTGCGTGGCCGCGCCGGGACTGCTCGACCGCCAGCGTCACCGCATAATGCGCGATGCCCGAATCCCAGGGTTCGTCCTCGAGATGAATGATATTCATGTCGGAGCCTTCGCCGCATCCAGCGCCGAGCGGCAGGCGGCGTGGACACGGTCGACGGTGAGCAGGCGCATGCACAAGAAGTGCTTTTCAGGACACTGTTTGGCGCCGTGCAGGCCGCACGGACGGCAGGCGAGATCCGCCTCGACGACGCGGTGGCCCGCGCCGTACGGGAAGAAGCCTAGTTCGCGGGTGGTCGCGCCGAATATCCCCACCACGGGCACGCCGGCGGCGGCCGCCAAGTGCATGGGACCGGAGTCGTTGGTGACAAACAGCGACAGTCGCCCCATGAGGGCTTTCAGGTCCGCAAGTTCGGTCTTGCCCACCAGGTTCGTCGCGCCGGACGCCTTCGCGAGTTCCGCGCCCAGCGGCGCGTCGCCCGGTCCGCCGACGAGCACCGGAGTCAGGCCGTCGGCTTTCAGGCGCCGGCAGAGTTCAGCGTAGCGCTCCGGCAGCCAGCGCTTCGTCGCCCATGCGGCGCCGGGATGCACGCCGGCCAGACGCGCGCCGGACGCCAGCCCCGCGCTCGACAGAACTTGCGAGAGCGCGGGAGAAATCGGACCGGGAACGATATAGCGCGCCTCGCCGCTCGCCGGGGCGCAATCTCCTCCCATCGGCCGGGCAAGCGCCAGGTTGCGCTCCAGATCGTGAG
>CAIQSZ010000195.1 GCA_903874575.1 uncultured Elusimicrobia bacterium | reverse complement strand
GGCGCGTCCGGCTCTTCGGGCGGGCGTGGAGGTCCTGGCGGCGCTGCTTTACGCGGCATCCGAGCGCGGCGACGCGGCGGCGCGCGCGGCGCTGGAGAGCGGCTTGGGAGATATGGTCGACGCCGAGTGGGACGCGGGACGCCGCGCGTTCCGCCCCGGGCCGGCGTCGCCGCTCGCGCTTCACTCTCGTCGGGCGCGCCTGCTGTGGGACGCGTACGCGCTGACCGCAGCCCCGCGATGGCGAGACGCCGCCGCCGCCACCACCGAGGTCCTGACGCGCGTGCTTTTCGATCCCGGGACCGGCGCGTTCCGCTCGGCTCCGGGAGCCGCCGTCTTTCCGGCCGACGGCAACGCGCTTGCGGTGCTCTCCGTCCTGCGCGCCTCCGCCTTCGGAGTTTCCGGGGCGGAAGAGACCGGCTTGCGGGCGTTGGAATTCCTGCAGTCGCGCCTATACGATCCGTTGCTCGGCCTGGTTCACGCGCAGGGCGGCGGAGGAGAGTTCGTGCACGGTCTCCTCGGCGACGTCGCCTGGACCGCGCTGGCGGCGACGGAGGCGTTTCTCGCCACCGGCGTCAAACGGCACCGAGAGTTCGCCGACGGGCTCTTGAGGTTCCTCTTTCAAGAGCTCTGGGAGCGCGACGGCGGGGGCTTCCTTGATCGCGTCCCGCGCCCCGGCGATCCGCTGATCCTGCGGGAGACGCGCCTGGATCCCGCGTTGAACGCCGTCGCGCTGGAGGTCTGCTGGCGGCTGCACCACCTCAAGGGCAATGCGAACTACCGCCGCTGGCTTGAGTGGGGCCTGCGCGGGGTCTGGCCCGTCGCGGCGGGGGAGCCTGCCCGGCTGTGCGGACTGGCGCGCGTCGCGGACATGGTCGTCCGCGGGCGCGCGGATTTCGAGTTGATCGGCCGCGCGGGCGAGGCGGGTTCCGTCGCTCTTCTGAACGCCTTGCGCCGTCAACCGCTGCCGCGCGCGATCGTCTCTTTCGTCGATCCCGACGACCAGGACTACATCCTCGCGCATAAGCTCACGGCCGACTCCTACCCGCGCCTGTTCGGCTGCGGCGGCGACCTGCGTCGGCTTGCCGATACCGAGGACCCCTCGGTCGTGCCGGCGGTCGCGGCCGCGGTGCGCGCGGCGGAGGGAGCGTGAGCGCCCGCGGAGCGGCGGCGTTCAGCGGCGCGCGGTCAGGCGCGGCGCGAGCAGGTCGGCGGTTTCGGGGGTAGGGTCGACGCGGCGCGCGTTCAGGTCGACGTCGAAGTCGTAGCGGGGCGCATCGTCGGACGCGCGGTAGCTGACGCGATAGATGCGTTCGCCGGCGACCTCGGCTTTCCAGGCGGGCTCGCGGCCGGGGAGCCGGACGCCGTTGTCGAAGCGCTCGACGCTGGGCCTTTCGTCTCCGGGCAACCGCCACTCATGGACAAGCAGGAGCGCTTCGTCGGCGCCGTCGTCCTGCGCCGCCGGCGGCGCGGGCGGGGGCGCTCCGGCCGCGGAGCGCGGCGCGGGTTTCAATTGAAACGCGACGGCGAACGCGACGATGGCCGCGTAGGGCGCGGCCCGCCGCGCGAACGGGTGAAGTTCCGTCCTGAAGGAGGCCTCCGAGGGCGCCGAGTCCTCGGAGGCCTCCTTCACGACGGCCGCGCGAACGCAGGCCGGCAGTGGGGACGGAATCGAAGAGCAGGCCGGCGGAGCGGCGCCCAGGGAGGCCAACTCCCGCAGGACGGTCACTTCCGCGCGCAGGCGGGCCAATTGGTCCCGCTGGGCCGACATACGGGCCCGCGCGGCGTTCACGGATTCGCGCAGGCCCAGGGCCCTGTCTCGAACGTCGCGCGGATCGATCGAAGCGTCTCTCATGGAGGGAATCATGGGGGTAGGATGAGTCTAGCCGTCCGGAGTTAAGAACTTGTGTCC
>CAIQSZ010000194.1 GCA_903874575.1 uncultured Elusimicrobia bacterium | reverse complement strand
CTCGCGGACGTCCTCGAGGGACAGGTGGGTCTTCGACTTAGAATAGACGTACTTCGCCTCGGGGTACCAGCGCTGGACGAGCTCCTTGATCGACGAGACGTCGATGGAGCGGTAGTGGAAGAATCCGTGCAGGCGCGGCATGTACTTCACGAGGAAGCGCCGGTCCTGGCCGATGGTGTTGCCGCACAAAGGCGGCTTGCCGGAAACGCACCACTGGGACAGGAACTCCAAGGTGCGCGCCTGCGCGTCCAGGACGCCGTAGCGGGAGGCTCGGCAGCGCTGGGTCAGTCCCGACTTCCCATGCTGGTCGACGCACCACGGATCCATGTTGTCCAGAATCTCGTCGGGCTGATGGACGGCCAGGCACGGGCCCTCGGCCAGGATGTTGAGCTCGCCGTCGGTGACGATGGTGGCGATTTCGAGGATGAAGTCCTTGTCGGGCTCCAATCCCGTCATCTCCAGGTCGAGCCAGACCAGGTTCTTGTCGTCGGCCTTCGCCATGGGGCGATCCTAGCAAACTTGACACTCCCCGCACCGTCTGTTAGACTGAGCGTCCTTAGGATTAGACGGCAACTTTAGGAGGATCCACACGATGAAACGCCTCGCCGCCCTTTGTCTTGCTCTCGCCGCCGCCGGCTTCCTAGGCGCCTGCGCCTCCAGTTCGAAGCCCGCGCCCATCGCCAACAACGCTCCCGAGTGGGTCAACAAGGGCTCCGGCGCGTTCAAGGACGCCGCGGGCAAGCAGGTGTTCTACGGCGTCGGCATCGCCCAGGGCGTCCGCAACCGCGCGTTGGCGGTCACCGCCGCCGACGACCGCGGCCGAGGCGAGATCGCCAAGATCATGAACTCCTACGTCACCACGCTGACGAAGGACTACATGGCCTCGGTCACCTCGGGCGACATGTCGAAGTCCAGCGAAGAGCAGATGGTCTCCTCCACGTTGAAGAACTTCGCCAAGTTCACCCTCCACGGCGCCGTGCCGGTCGACCACTGGAAGGATCCGTCCGACGGCACGCTCTTCTCGCTGATCAAGCTGGACATGGGCGCCGTCCAGGACAGCCTCAACCAGTCGAAGGAACTCGACTCCAAGGTGCGGGACTACGTGAAGGCCAACGCGGAGAAGGCTTTCGACGAACTCGCCGCCGAGGAAGCCAAGCACTAAGATGAGCTCCCCCAGAATCTTCGTCGCGCTCGCCGCGGCGCTGGCCCTGTCCGGGTGCGGCACGTCGGTGACCCGGATGGACGCCGGCGCGGTCAAGGACGTCAGCGGGCACTGGAACGACACGGATTCGCGCCTGGTGGCCGAGGAGATGATCTCCGACTGCCTCTCGCGTCCTTGGTACTCGAAAGCGCAGGCGGACCTCGGCAAGAATCCGATCGTCATCGTGGGCGCCGTGAGGAACCAGTCGTCCGAACACATCGCCACCGACACCTTCGTCGAGGATCTTCAGCGCTCGCTGATCAACTCGGGGAAGGTGGATTTCGTCGCCTCGAAGAACGAGCGCGGCGAGGTCCGCGACGAGCGCGCCGATCAGGATACGCACGCCTCCGAGGATACCCGCAATGCCAACGGCCAGGAGACCGGGGCGAACTTCATGCTGAGCGGGACGATTAATTCAATCGTCGATCAGGAAGGCGGGAAAGCCGTCGTGTTCTTCCAGACCAACTTGAAGCTCCTGAACATGAAGACGCATCAGATCGTCTGGAACGGGCAGAAGAAGATCAAGAAGTACGTCACCCGCTCGCGGGCCGCGTTCTAGGCCCATGGGCGTGCCCCGGCCCCTCCTTTCGATCTTGAAAGGAGGGGCCGTTTTTTTCCCCCTTCTGACGGCCGCCTGCTCCGGCCCGTCGGGCTCCTTGCGCAAGGCGGTCAACGCGCAGATCGCGACCGGAGACTACGCGGGCGCCGAACGGCGCATCCTCGGCGAGAAGGCCTCGTCGTATGGAGCCAAAAACGCCGTGCTGTACTACCTGGATTTGGGCGCGGTTCAGCACGACGGCGGGAAATACAAGGACAGCGACCAAAATCTCGCCGTCGCCGAAGCCCGCATGGAGGAGTTGTACACGAAGTCCGTGAGCAAGGCGGCCGGCACGCTCGTCGTCAACGACAACACGACCGACTACGCCGGCGAACGCTTCGAACGGACCTTGGTCAACGTCTACCGCGCGCTCGACTACCTCTGGCGGGGAGACCGCGACGGCGCCCTCGTCGAGATCCGCAAGCTGACTCGCCTCCTTCAAGAGTACGCCGACAAGTACGCCGCCGCGCGCACGGCGTACAAGGACGACGCGTTCGGCCAGTACCTCTCCTCCCTGCTCTACGCCGACGACGGCAGGCAGGACGACGCCCGCATCTCCTTGGAGGCCGCCAAGCGCGCCTACGGCTGGTACGCCGGGGCCTACGGCACGCCGACCCCGCCCCTGCTCTCCGCCGCCCCGGCGGCAGGCGAAGGCGAACTCGTCTTCCTTCATCTCAACGGCGTCGCGCCCCGAAAGATCAGCCGAAGCTTCCAGATCGCCTGGAATGAAGCGGTCGCCGCCGTCGGCGCGACGAAGAACGACGAGGCCCAGTTCGGCCAGGCGCGAAACGCCCTGCGGGCCGGGCTGACGGGACGCGCCATCACCGTCGCCTTCCCCGTCATGGAGCAGGACCCTTACCAGATCGCCGGATCCGAAGTCGAATGCGAGGGCCGCAGCGCGCCGACCGCGCTCGTTGAAGACGTCGCGGCGATCTCGCGCAAGGATCTCGACGAACGCCAGGCGCTGATTCGGACCCGCGCCGTCGCGCGCGCCGCCGTCAAATTCATCATCGCCAAGGCCGCCGTCGACGAGGTGAAGAAGAAGTACGGAGAGAACTCCTTCCAGGCGCTCGCCGCGCAAGTCGCCGCCGCCGCCCTTGCCGCCGGAACGGAAGCCGCCGACACGCGCGCGTGGGCGACCTTGCCCGCTCAGTTCCGTTTGGCGCGGCTGGCCTTGCCCGTCGGCGACCGGACGGTCTTCGTCCGCTACAAGAACGCGGCCGGGGCCGTGCTTCTCACTCGAGAATTTTCCGTGACCATCCGCAAAGGCCAGCGCGCCTACCTTCACGACAGGACGGCTCTATGACCAACCGACTGGAATGCCCCCGGGTTTGCTCTACCCTCGTCGTTGTCGCCTCGATCCTAACGGCCGGAGCGTGCGCGTCCGGCGGCGGCCGGGGCGCGGCGCGCGCCGTCGCGGGCGGCGCG
>CAIQSZ010000193.1 GCA_903874575.1 uncultured Elusimicrobia bacterium | reverse complement strand
GTGCTGGCCGGGGAGCCCGGGCCCGCGCGCGAGGCCGGCCTGTTCAACGCCGCCGCCGCGCTCCTCGCCGCCGGCCTGGCGCGGGACTGGCGCGAGGGCGTTGAACGCGCCGCGGACTCGATCGATTCGGGGCGCGCGCTGGAAGCGCTGAACGCGCTCGTAAGGAGGACTTCCCCTGAGTGAACTGAACATTTTGGGCCACATCGCGGCCGCGACGGCGGAGCGGGTGAAGCGTTGGAAGATCGAGCGCCCCGAATCCGCGCTTGCCTCGGAGCCGCTGTACGCGCGCAAGCCGCTTTCGCTGGCCCGCGCCCTCTCGCATCCCGGACCTCGCTTCATCGCCGAGGTCAAGTTCGCCTCCCCGTCCGAGGGATTCCTTCGCGAACCCGGCTCCGCGACCCCGCAGGAGGCCGCGCGCATCGCCGCGGCGTACGCCGACGCGGGCGCCGCGGCGATCTCCATCCTGACCGAGCCTCAGTACTTCTCCGGCGACCCTTCCTTCCTTGCCGCCGCCCGCCGGGCGCGTCCGGACGCCGTCCTTCTGATGAAGGACTTCGTGATCGATCCCTACCAACTGGAATTGGCGCGCGCCTGCGGCGCCGACGCCGTCCTCCTGATCGCAGCCCTGCTGGGTCCGCGCCTGCACGAACTGTTGTTCGCCGCCCGCGCCCGCGGGCTGTCGGCCCTAGTCGAGGTGCATGACGAGGCACAGGCCGAGTCCGCGCTGGCGTGCACGGCCGACGTGGTCGGCGTCAACAGCCGGGACCTGCGCACGCTGAAGACCGACTTGGGCGTCGCGCGCCGCCTCGCCCCGCTGGCGACGCGGGCCGCCGCGGCCGTCGCAGAGAGCGGCCTCAAGACGCGCGAGGACATCGACGGACTGACCGCGCTCGGCTACAAGGGGTTTCTCGTCGGAACCTCGCTGATGAAGTCCCGGGATCCGGGCCTCGCCCTGTCCGTGCTGCTCGCCTCTTGAGGGTCAAGGTCTGCGGCGTCGCGCGCGCTTGCGACGCGCGCCTGGCCTCGGGACTGGGCGCGTGGGCCGTCGGCATGATCTTCGTGCCGGAGACTCCGCGCTTCCTGACGCCGGCCCGCGCCCGTCGCGTGCGCGCCGCCATCGCCAAGGACGTGAAGGCCGTCGGCGTGTTCCGCGAGCCCACGCGCGAGGCGCTCCTGCGCGCGGTGCGCGAACTCCGTCTGGACGCCGTCCAGGTGTACGGCGCGGCGCCCACGGGCCTGCGCGTGCCCCTGATCCACGCCGTCGAGGTGGGCTCGGGGCGGCCGAGGCTGCCGCGCCTGCGTCCCACCGACTTCGTCCTGGTAGAGCCCGCGCGCAGCGACGCCGACCGCCGCGCCGGCCGCGGCCCGTCGGCGCGCGCCCGCAGGGCGGCATGGAAGGCGGCCGTCGCCTGGCGCCGTCGCGGCGTCCGCGTGCTGCTTGCCGGCGGCCTGACGCCGGAGAACGCCTCCCGGGCCGCGGCCGCCGTGGAGCCCTGGGCGCTGGACGTCAGTTCCGGGGTGGAGCGCTCCCCGGGAGTGAAGGACGTCCGCAAGTTGCGCGCCTTCCTCGCCGCCCATCCC
>CAIQSZ010000192.1 GCA_903874575.1 uncultured Elusimicrobia bacterium | reverse complement strand
GACGAAGCTCACATGTTTGTGGTAGGCGACGCCCAGGTTCGGGATTAGTGTGGTAAAAGGATAGTCCGCGACCTTCGGGCGGGCGCGCGACACGCGCGCCAGGAGGCTGGACTTCCCGGCGTTCGGAAATCCCACCAGGCCCACATCGGCAAGCAACTTGAGTTCCAGGTTGAGCGTCGCCTTCTCTCCGGGCGCGCCCTTTTCGGCCAGGCGGGGCGCGGTGTTGCGATGAGTCTTAAAAGAGTTGTTGCCGCGCCCGCCGCGGCCGCCCGCCGCGGCCAACCAGCGCTGGCCGTCCTTGTGCAGGTCGGCGACGAGGGCGTCGTCCTTATAGACGATGGTGCCGACGGGCACCGGGATGACGACGTCGGCGCCGCTGTCGCCCGTCATGTTGGCGCCCTTGCCGTGGCCGCCGCGCCTGGCCTCGATGTGCGGACGGAAGTGCAGGTCCATCAGAGTGGTCAGGCGCGACGAAGCCTCGAACCACACGTCGCCGCCCTTGCCGCCGTCGCCGCCGTTAGGCCCGCCGAACTCCAGGAACTTCAGGCGGCGGAACGACAGAGACCCGTCCCCGCCGTCGCCGGCGGAAATGAAGACGCGGACCTTGTCGATGAAGTTCATATGGAAGAAACCGGCGACCGGCGCTGTCGCGCGCGGTCGCCGGGCCCCGCGCGCGACGCGCGCGGATATTCGCGTCGGTGCTACTTCTTCGCGGCGGCTTGAGCGGGATAGACGGACGCCATCTTCTTGTCCTTCTTCGCCCACTCGAACGTGACGACGCCGTCGATCTTCGCGAACAGCGTGTCATCCTTGCCGCGGCCGACGTTGAGCCCGGGGAGGATCTTGGTGCCGCGCTGGCGCATGATGACCATTCCGGCCTTAACGACCTCTCCGCCGTAGCGCTTGACGCCGAGGCGCTGCCCGTGGGAGTCGCGGCCGTTGGAGGAAGAGCCCTGTGCTTTTGTGTGTGCCATATCAGTTGAGGGAAATGCTCTCGATCTTCAGATAGGTAAGCCACTGACGGTGTCCCTTCATCTTCTTGTACGCCTTCTTGGTGCGCTTCTTAAAGACGAGAATCTTGGGCCCGCGGTCCTGCTTGACGACCGTGGCCGTGACCTTGGCTTCCCGGCTGTAGGCCGGCTCCTGGCCTTCCCGTGCGTCTCCGACGGCCCAAAGCGCGTTGAACGTCAACTTGGCGCCGGCCTCGACTTCCAATTTCTCGACCCTGACGGTATCGCCGGGAACGACCCAAAGTTGCTTGCTGCCCGTCTCGATGATTGCGTACATAGGACTCCTTGAGGTGGGACTCATCATACCAAAGACTTCATAGGAACGCAACCCATCGTTTCGCGCCACGGCAAACTCGTTGCCACGGGGTTCAGGCATGTTCCTCTATGAGCACGAAGGCGGCGCCTATCTTAACGTCACCAACCGCTGCCCGGTCGCCTGCGCATTTTGCGTGAAGACCGACTGGGGACGCCAGTTCCGAGGCTCGGACCTGGATTTAAAGGGCCGGGAGCCGTCCCTGGAAGATGTCCTGATCGCCCTCAACGAAAGGCTTCATCGCTCTCCCCCGCCGAAAGAATTCGTCTTCTGCGGGTTCGGAGAGCCCACCTTCAGGCTCGACGTGATCGAGGCCGTCGGCCGCTGGGCGCGAGAGTCCGGCAGAAAGATACCCGTTCGGCTCAACACCGTCGGACTCGGCAACCTGATACACTCGCGCGACATCGTTCCGGACCTGGCGCGCGGCGTCGACGCGGTCTCGGTAAGCCTCAATACAGGCGACCCCGAACAGTGGATGGTAATCCACCGCCCCGCGCCGGCCTACCGCGCCGGAGGCTTCGCGGCGGCTCGGGAATTCGCGCGCCTCTGCGCCGTCGGCGGCCTACGCACCCGGGTGACGGCCGTCGAACGCTCCGACGTGGACCTGGGGCCCTTGCGCGCGTATGCGGCCTCGATCGGGGCCGAGTTCCTCGCGCGTCCGGCCCTGGGCTGAACCCGGCCCGGACACGGCTCAAAGATGCAGTTGTTTCGCGCCGAACTTCTCGAGCCCCTTCGAGTCGAGAATGCGCACCCGCCCTCTCCCCGTGCTCACCAATCGCTTCGAGCGCAACCGCGCGAGCACGCGAAACACCGTCTCCTGGGCGGAGCCGACCCAGACGGACAGCGCATGTCGGGTGATCGGGATGTCGTCTCCGAACCGAGCGTGAAGGACGAGCAACGTCCTGGCGACGCGGGCGCCGGCGTTCTCGCGGCCGTAATTGATCTCGCGTCTCATGGCGAGAATCCTCGAGGCCGCGCATTCGAGGGTGCATTGCGCCGCCGCCGGATTGTGGCGGCGCAGGGCCGCGAAGGGCTGATCAGGAATGCGCACGGCCGCCAATGGTCCTTCGGCGACCGCCGTGCACGGATAGGTGGAGTTCTCCTCGCCTAAACGACAAAAGAATCCGAACAACTCGCCAGGGCCGAGGAGTTCGATCTGGGACTGACGAGACCTCGAGACTACGTCCAAGATGCGCACCCGCCCATCGCGCACCAGCCAGCCGGAGGTGGCCCGCTCGCCTTCCTGAAACACGCACTCGCCGGAGGAGAACAAATGCTCGGAGCAGACCGCGGCCAAGGCTTCCACGTCGGCGCGGGAAGCCCCGGAAAAAGGGCGGGTCTTGGCGAGGAAACCGACCAGCGAGGGCGTATTGGTGATCATAGCGTGCCTGCGCACGGCGAAATGGACAAATGCTATGTTAACAATAATGCCCATAAAACGCGACACGCCTCGCCCACGCATCCTTCAAAAACTCTTAGGGCTCGCCTCGGCTCTTTCGATCTCGCTTGCCTGCGCGAACAAATACCCTTCCGCGGCGATCGAGGAAGCCGACGCGGCCTACGGGAGCGGCCGCTACGAACAGGCCCTCAAGATTTTTTCCCCGGCCGCGGACAAGGGCGTCGCTTTGGCTCAACACCGAATGGGGGAAATGTATCACCTCGGCCGGGGAATGCCGGTGGATCTCTCCAAGGCCGTGAT
Source organism: uncultured Elusimicrobia bacterium (assembly GCA_903874575.1). Taxonomy (GTDB): domain Bacteria; phylum Elusimicrobiota; class Elusimicrobia; order UBA1565; family UBA9628; genus GWA2-66-18. The sequence continues at coordinate 12,821 of CAIQSZ010000192.1, read as the reverse complement.
TTGGTACGAGAAGGCCGCCGCTCAAGGGAACCTCGAAGCCCAGAATAATTTGGGTTCCATCTATTACGGTCTTCATGATTACAGCCGGGCCTTAAAATATTTTCTGAAGGCGGCCCAGGCCGGCAAAACCGAGGCTCAGTTCAACATGGGCAACATGTACTTCAACGGCGAAGGGGCGACGCGCGACTACGTCAAAGCGGCGCGGTGGTACGCCAAAGCCGCCGCGAACGACGACCCGCGCGCGCAAAACAACCTCGGGTACATGCATGAGAACGGCCTGGGACTTCCGAAGGATGAAGCGCTGTCCTTCTCGTGGTATAAGAAGGCGGCCGAGCGCGGCAGCCGCGAGTCCCAGGCAAGACTCGGCGCTTACTATGAATCCGAGCGCGGCGGACATCTGGACCGAGCGGAGGCCTATAAGTGGTATCTATTGTCGTCGGCGCAGGGACTCGAGGGCGCCAAACAAAGCCTGAAGTCTCTCGAATCGCGGATGACCCCGGAACAGATATCGGAAGCGAAGTTCCGCGCGGGTCCCGTCCGCCGCGACGCAACGCCCCCCCCGCCGAAGAAAGCCTCAGTTCCTTGAGCCGCGGCTCGATGATCGCGGAAGCGTCCTAGCTTTTTTATTTTTTCGGCGCGAAGGCTTCAACGCCTCCAGGCCGAAGTCCCGGGCGTAGGTTGCCGGAACGCCGAAGCACCGCGCGTCGAAAGAGCAGCGCCGGCAAGCGGGAAGCTTGGCTCGGCCGAAGGACCCCGACTCGCCCCGGAAGTCGTCGGCGTAGCGCACGCGTTCCATCGGCAAGGCGCGCTCCGTGGTATGACGGCCGGGATCGTCGAGGATGCATGGAGGAAAGCCGCTTTCTCCTCCGAAGGGAGTGACGCTCATCCCCAGCTTGCGGCAAAGCCGAACCGCGCGGCGCAGAAACGGCGCCGCCGAACGCAGGTCGACCGCCCAGGAAGGCGCGTCCTGATGTCCGGCCTCGTTGAGCATGGAGAAATAGAGCTCCGGACCGCGCCCGCCGCAGAGGGCTTTCAGGCGGCCCAAAAATTCGACCAGCTCGGGGAGACGACGGTAGTTCGCGGAATTAACCACCACGTTGACGGTCGCATTCACGTCCGACCCCTTGGAGCATCTTTTTAGGAGAAGCGACAGACCCTCCACGGCGAGAGGATATTGCCCCCGGCTGCCCGTGATCCGGTCGTAGAGCGCCGGTTCGTGGGCATGGAACGACACCAGGAAGCTGACGACTCCGAGCCCGACCAATTTCTCGAGAAGGCCGGGGCGGGAGAGATAGACGCCGTTGGTCTGCAGGATGAAGCGTTTGCCGCCCCGCAGGCGAGCCGCCTCGAGGATGCTCGGCAGACGCCGGTCCAGCGTCGGTTCGCCCCCGGAAATCGTCAGTTCTCCTCGAAAATCTCCGTCACGAACCAGAGCGTCCAACTTCTTTTCGATATCCCCGAAGTCGGCGCCGCGGCCCGTCAACGGGACGAAACAAAAGGGACAGCGCTGGTTGCAGGCGAACGTGATCCTCAGCAGCGGGTCGCGGCCCTCTTTGCCCGCGTGCCCCTCGGACGAAGCGGCGTCGCCCCCATCGCCGGCGCCGCGGCGCGTCGCGCGCTCCATGAAAAGGCCGAGGGCCGACGAGAGCGCCGAGACCCCTTCTTCCTCGGCGGACGTCAGCCGCGCTCCGGCACGACGCTTCAGGCGCAGCCTCACCGACGGCGCCAGCGAGGAGGAGTCCTTGACCGTCGCCGCCAACTCGAAAAGGGCGCCGCCTCCGGCCGATCGACTCACCTCGAAACGGATGCCCCCGGGCCTGCGGCGCAAAATCCAACCGAGGCGGACAAGGACGCTCCGGACGTCATGATCCGCGCTCATAGCGGAGACAATTCCTCGGTCCCGTAAAGATCCGCGTATGTCTTCCAAACGCCCTCGCACCGGCCCTGATGACGGCAACGGGCGCACTGAGGCCCGGCCGTCTTGAGGACGTTTTTCTTGACGTCCTGCCATACGAAACGGTCCGGCCCCTGCTTGGTGGCCATGGACACGTCGTTGCCCGGGTCGAAGAAGGCCTCGTCCAGGTATTTCGCCGCCAGGAATTCGCCCAAACGGCCGGAGACTCCGACCAAACTCAGGGCGCACCTTGGGATGCCGCCGAAGGACAGGCGCCGGCGAAGCCGCTTCTCGTTGAGGAGCATGATCCGCACGATCTCCGGCATGGACTTCGTGAAGGGCGGGGTCCATGCCCGCTCGTCCCGGACGGCGCCGTACGGCCAGATGTAATTAAAACGGATGTCGTCCAAACCCAAGTTTCCGAAAAAGACGATGTATTGCTCCATCTCCGGCAAGGTCGGACCGCACAAGACCGGATTAAGCGAGATGCCGTCTTTCAGATGCCCGGCCCGTCTCAAGGCGACCAAATTCTTTATCCCCTCGACCTTGCGTCCGAGGTTGCCCGGAACTCCGGTGATCAGCGAATCCTCGACCTCCGCGCGGTGGCTGTGGATGGAAAGGGTCACGCGAGTCAGGCCCGCCTCCGTGAGGCTGCGGCAAAAATCCGCGTTCGAAAGGCGCGTGCCGTTCGTGCAGAGGGCGATCCGTTCGTAGCCTAGGCCGCGGGCGTAGGCGATGCTTTCGATGATCTGCGGATAGACCGTCGGCTCCCCTCCGAGAAAGCCCACGGCGCGGCAGCCTTTTTCATAGAAATGGCTGAGCTCCTCTTGGACCCGCTCCGGGCGCGCCCAATCTTCCTTTTGATCGCGGTTCATGCTGCTCATGCAGAAGACGCAGAAGTTGTTGCAGCGCGTTCCCAGGTGTATTTCGATTCTCCGCAGTTCGCCGGAACGCAAGACGCTCATGACGCCGCCCGAGAAAGCGCCGTCAGAAGCGTCTGCAGAGATGGGGTCCGGGGCCGGCGCTCGATCTCGTCGATCGCGCGCCGGAACAACACGAGCGGAGTCGGCAGAATCATGAGAAGATCGCCGATTTTGCGGCTCACGGGATCGGTCGCCCGCCCGTCGCTTTGTTTGAATCGCGAGATCGCGAGGCCGAGCTGGCATAATACGCCGACTTCCGGATGCGCGAATCTCCAGGGAATCTCCTCCTGGGAGGCATCGACGATGCAGCCGGAATTGTAGAAGGAATTCCCGCGGGACGCCCCGATGAGGCCGTCGCGCTCGGCCAACAGGCGGATCGGATGAACCGGTTCCGGAAAAATCTGGAGCCGCTGGCCGAGCGCGAAGAAGGGACAGATCAATGAACAGCGTTCGATGTTCTCGACATTGATGCGCAGATCCTCCAAGCGGGTCCAAGGGGTGAAAAGGATCATACTCATCATTCCATCTGTGAAGCGGAACTGGCGCGGCCAGCTCGATCTCGTGGAGATGATGAAAGCGGCCGCCTCATGCACCTGCTCCGCCGATATCCCTTTATTGAAGCGCATGTTCTCATCGGGAGAGAAATTCTCGATCCCAGCGCCGTACAATCTCATCGCGAGGTCCGCCGCCGCCAGCGTGGGCAGGCAGCGCAGAATCGATTCGCGCGCGCCGAGAATCTGATCGATGCGGGGCATGAAACTGAGTTCCACGCCCCGCACTCCCGCCCGGGAGAGCGCCATCAAGAATTCCTCCAGTCGAGGCCAGATCCTCGAGCCCAACACCTCGAACTGCCTCTCATCCGTCGTTTCGGGCAACTGACGGCAGGCGGCCTCGATCTGGCGAACCGCGAAGGCGACTTCATCCTTGACCGGGTTGACATTCGACGAGGTGTAGCAAAATGAACACGACATGGTCTTCGGCAGGGCCAGTTCCCGATAAAAAGGGTTGTCGGCGACGAGGGTCCGATAGGAGCAACGGGGACCGGCGACTATCCGGAACAGGGGATTGACCGCCCAAGGGGCGTCGCCCAGGCTCTTTCGATTGAATACGGGAGCGATCCGGCTCAGCCAATCGGGCGGGAGAGGTCCGCCGATTTCCGGAATCTCCTGTTGGATGAACTCGGGAAACAACTGTATCCATTGTTCCCAATGCGACAGATAGACCCCCCGCGCGCCGCCGGCCGCGTCCGCCAGCGCGGCCATCTGATCGTCCCGTAAGCGTTCATTGAGGACGATCACTCGCGGCAGTTCGCGGCGCGCCACGGCCAACAACCTCTCGAAAGTGTCCGGATCCAACGCGTAAAGCAATGTCGGATCATAACGCACCCCGACCGCGTACCACGACACCCGCCGGCGCCTCGATCTTCCCAAGCCCAGAATGAACGGAAACGCCTCGGCCCGGCGCCGACGCTCCAGTTGGTCGGGAGCCAGTTCGACGCACATAATGCCGGGAGAGGCTCTAGGCATCAGGCGACCTCTTCTTCGGCTTCAGCACCGAGAATCCCTTCTCCCGAATTTTCCGAACGCTCATCCCGTCGCAGCGAGCGGCCAAAGCGCAATCCCGGCACTTCGACGCCTTCGCGAAGTACCGGGAATCGATGAAGAACTGCGCGAAATCGACGATGGAGCGTTTCGCGCCGAAACGGAAGGCGGCCACGCTCGGCTCCGGGTCCAGGCACAGAGGACCGGCCATGGGGGGAAGCGATTCCTTGTCGAAAAGCCCTCCCAAATCCTTGCAAAAATCCCGAAGGAAGCAGTGCGGGCAGAACTCCCCCTGGCAGGAGGGAGGCTTGCCCCCGTTGATGTAGCGAGCGAAGATGCGTCGGCGGCCTCGCACCTCGTCGAATATCTTTTCCGGCGGCTGGATCAGATTTTCAAAACCCTCCAGATGCTCCGGCCGGAGGCGATTGGTCCATATGTGCAAGTCCCGCCGACGGCTGAGTTCGAGCGCCCGATGCAGATGCCGCAGCATTTCCGGATCGGAAAATTCGCAGAAGAGTTCCTCGCGATTGCGCCACGCCGAACCGAAGGGCACGAGCGCCAAGAGATCGAACTCCCGCACCCCCAGGCCGATGTAGAAATCCAATAGTTCCCTCAAAACGGGCAGGTTCAGACGGTTGATGACGACGTCCACGCTGACGATCAAACCTTTCGCGGCCAGAGCGCCGCGAAGCCCCGCCAAGGCCTGCACGAAGGACCCGGGAACCTGCGTCAGATGGTCGTGCAGAGCCGCCGTATGGCCGTGGAGGGAGAACGTGACCTCGCGCAGGCCCGCCGCGACCGCGGAGTTGCGGAAATCGGCGTAGCAGAAGCGCCGTCCGTTGCTGATCGCCTGAATATGGCGATACCCTAAGTCTCGGGCCAACGCCACGATGTCGACGAATCGAGGGTGGACCGTAGGCTCGCCGCCGCTGATGACGACCCGGGTCAGGCCCTGCTTGCGGCCGAGAGCCAGTTCCCGCTTGACGGACTCGATGGGAACGGCGGATCCGTCGTGAGTGGACCTGTCCAGGCAGAAGAGGCAACGTTGGTTGCAGTAGCGGGTGATGCGCACCCAATGCCGCTTCTCGGAAGCTCCCTGCCCGTTATCAGCCATCCCTCGCGGCCTCCGCGCCGCTCGCTTCTCGATCCAGGGGGATGCGCGGCAGATTGAGGCCTTTGACGACCTCGTTGGACACGCGCGCGAGAAATCCCAATGCGCCCTGGAAGCCCAGGAAGGACTCGTCGCGAAGGAAGTGGGTGCACTCGGACGGGAAGCCGAACTCAAGCCATCGGGGGCCCGGAGAAACCTCTCGGAACGCGAAGGAGCTCCCGACGATCAAATCCACGCCGCCGTCGGCGAAATTCCTCCATGTCGAGCCCATCTCATGCGGCAGCGGCTCGAAAGTCGTCGCGGGCCGCCGTTCGAGCGCTTGCCGCTGCTCTTGTGAAAGATGGTAGGCCCCGCCCAGCACGATGGTCCCCTCCACCCGCCCCCCCAGTTCTTCGATCTGCTCCGCGAAGGCGACGGCGTAGTGGGGATCCCCGGAAAAGGCGAAACGGCGGCCCAGGAACGCGTGGGGAACGACCCACTCCAGCCGCGGGATGATCTCGTCGAGTTCGCGGGCGATGAAGCGCCGGGCTTGCTCCTCCCGGCCGAATTCCCGGCCGAGGCGTTCCATAAAACGGCGGCTCGCCTCCACGCCGAACGGCAATTCCGCCTCGACGAGACGGGCGCCGAGACGCGCCGACAGTATTTTGCCGGCCTTGCGACCGTGCGGCAATGAAATGATCGTCCCCGCATGCCGGACTTGCCGGAGTTCCTCGTACGGCTTTCCCGAAAGCCAAGAGACGACGAGGTTCAATCCCAGCGCGCGCAACATGCGCTCGAACTCTTTCAAGTTGCCCCAGTGATCGCCCTCGTTGCGATCCATGAAGTAGCCGACGAGGGCCACGTTCTCCGGCCGAGGCTGCGCCCCTTGGATATCGATGCCGGAAGCCAGCGACTCGAGGACGGCGGCGTAGCCGTCGAGCCAGTCCCCGGAAACGGCGTTGCGGCGAGGCATGAGCAACGCGGGCTTGCCGCAGCCTTGCAAAGCCTCGCGCAACAACCGCTCGTAGTCCGTCCCGGCGATCGTGCACATCGGCATGGATCCCATGAAAAACACGCCGCACCGGGACGAGTCCGCCACCTTGCGGATCATCGCCTTGATCTCGGCCTCGAGGTTTCCGGCGATGTTGAAAACGTTGACGCCCGTGAATTGGACGCGATGTCCGCTGTCGCATGACAGCAGCGTCGAGAAGAGGTCGTGACGCCCGTGGATGTGCGACGCTTTGTCGAATAGACAGCTCGGACCGTCCCCCAGGAAATAGGCGTCGGGAACGGCGTTCAACGCCAGATAAGCCCCCTGCAGATACGGAATATTGATGCGCACCCCGATCTTTTTGGAAGTCATGGCGTTGCCTTCTCCGGAGACAAATGGGCGGCGTATCGACGGTAGAACGGCAGGCGGCAAATATCGAGAAGGCGCCGGAAAGTCCGACCGGCTCCCTCCAGTCCCATCTCGAAATCCCGGCTGGAGAATCGCGCCTTGCCCGCTCGGCTGACGCGCCAATCGAAGAACATGTCGGAAAAAACAGCCCGGAACTCCCCTTCGCCCAAAATCTTCTTCAGTTCCCAAGGACTGCGAAAAACCGTCAGCCGGACGCCTTCCAGGGCGGCCGGGAGTTCCGGAGGTTCGCCATGAATGTCGTAATAAACGAGATGAACATCGAAGCCCATCTCCCGGACCATCACCGCCGGCGGGGCGCCGAAACCGTAACGCAGGCTCAGAAGGCGCGGCAACGTCGCTTCCGAGACCACGAAGGCCAGCCCGCATCCTGCGGCCTCCTTTTTCATCTCATCCCATCGGGGCTGAAACGTCTTCATCCGTCCGGCCCATTCCGCCTCGAATTCTTCGGTCTTGCCGGCCGCCGCGGCGACGCCGCGCAGGCATTCCCGTGTCCCTTCGACCCCGTAAGGCGCCCGCACCGTCACGACGGATCGCGTGGTTTCGCCTAATATCTCGCGGATCTTGGTGGGATACGACGTCCTCTCGCAGAAGATCTGCCACTGCGCCCGAGGCAGAAGGTCGATGCTCTGGAAATCCACGTTCGGGAAGATGCTGGCGTTGGTCTTCAGCCCGATCTTGTCCAAGAACGGGATGATTTCCGCCTCGCGGCAGAGCCGTGGAAAGTGGAAAAGATTGACGGCCGAAGCGTCGGCCTGGACGTCGAAAAAACCGGGGCGGCGGAGGACGGACCTGAAATGGTCGCCGAAGTTGTCGTTTTGATCGCGGTCTTTCTGACTCCAACTGACCGTCTTGCCGCCGATCTCCTTCTCACAGCGCTTCGCCAGGCCCTGGAAATCCTCGCCCATGATGATCGGAGTGCACAGGTGCGTGAAGACGAGATAATTGCCCTCCTCGGCGAGTTCGCGGACTTCCCGCACCAAAGCATCGGCCCGTTCCCCGGTCCCGAGGATCATATCCCTCTCTTCCAACTCGGTCACGATGCTGCCGCGGGATTTAGGGCCTCCGCCCGCTTTTTCAACATGTTCCTCGGTATTTTCCTGAGGCCAATCGAGGAACGTCCATTTGTGGAAACTCCGTTTCGGACGCGCGTAATAGCATTCCAAGTCCGCGTATTCGATGTTGACCGTTTTATCGGAGGAACACGACGGGACGCTCAATAAGACCTCGAAATCCTGATCCGCGTAGAAGTTCCTCCAGCCGGCGTCCAAGAGGCCCATCGGTTGTCCGATGCAGGGAACTTGAACGTACTCGGGGCTTCCCGGCGACACCATCTCCGTGAAAGAATCCGGGTCCGCGCCGACCTCCGCCACGACGCCGGCGAAAGTCTTATCGTGAAGGCGCGCCGCCAATCTCGCCAGAAATTTCCGAATACTGGGCCCAGCCGAACCTTCCACGGCCAAGGCGAAGCCTTCGGCTCGGACCTCGGCCTTCGGCGCCGAGGGCGGAAGAAGGTAGAACACGAGCCGGTGCTTTCCATTGCGCAGGCTCATGCGGACGTGTTCCAGGCTTAAGGTACAAGCCCCCTCGAGCCTCCAGGCGTGGCCCGGCAGGTCCAATCCCATCGCCCGCTCCATATCGGCCAGCGCACGGGGCCCCGCGGAAACGTGTCTCAGCTTCGGCGCGTCTTTTCGTGTCGACGTCTTTTCATTCTCGGCCGGCATGACGAGATCACCACGCTCCATAGAAACGCCGGTCGTCCATGGGAGTGGGAACCGGACAATCTTCCCGACGCACGGCCAAGATCTTGGCGGCCAAAGACTCGACGCTTTTAGTGAACGGCGAACCGGGGGCGCGCTCCACGACCGTCTTGTCCCGGGCGAATTCCGCCTCGCGAACGGCGGGGTCGCGAGGCACGAACTCCAGTATCCGGGTATTCAACAAGGCGGCGAAACGTTCAAGCCTCCCCCGCTCGACCTGGCCGTCCTTGAGGTTCGCCACCACCCCGGCCAAATAGACGCCGTTGGAAGAGTACGTCTTCACGGACTTCGCGATGTTGTTCGCCGCGTAAAGAGCCATCAACTCCTCGGATGCCACGATCACGATCTTCTCGGCGAAACCCTTGCGCAACGGCGCGGCGAATCCCCCGCAAACGACGTCGCCGAGCACGTCGAAGACTTGGATGTCGTAACCGCCATTGTCCAATATACGAAGATCCTGAAGGGCCTCCAGCATCAAGGAGATGCCGCGGCCCGCGCAACCGACGCCCGGCTCGGGCCCCCCGGCCTCGATGCAGTCTATCCCGAGACGCCCCTTCACCAGAAGGTCCTCGGGCTTAAGCTCGACGTGGTCGCGCACGCCGAAAACACGCGAATATTTCTCCATGAAGGTCTCGATGAGCCCGCCCTCCACGAGGCCGAGCGTCGAATCGTGCTTGGGATCGCAGCCGACATGAAGAACTTTGCGTCCCTGAAGCGCATAGACCGTGCTCAGGTTCGACGCGATCGTGGACTTGCCTATTCCGCCTTTGCCGAATATGACGATATTGGTCATCGCGCCCGCTTCTCCTTCGATACCGCGACGGCGGGGCTCGGACGATACGCCCGATTCTCCCGCGTGAATGTTCGAAACTCGTCGTTCGTCATGGGGCGAGCCGAGGCCCCGGGAATCGCCCCGCGCCGAGACTCGATGCGCCGAGCAAGCGCTTCGAACCGCGCGGCCGCGGCCGCGCCCGGGGCGTGCTCGAAGACCGTCACGCCCAACTCCTCCGCTTCAAGAATGGCCGGATCGCGCGGGAGAACGGCCGCGACCGAAACGCCCAGGCGCGCGGCGAAGGCCGTGATCACCTCGCGGCGCGCGTCGTTCTGCCGAAGGTTGAAGATGATGCCGCCGACGGACACTCCCTGGTGATACGGCTCGGAGGCCACGCGCACTATGTTGTTGGCCGCGAACAGAGACGCCGTCTCCTCCGATGAGACGATATAAACGTCCCGCCCGAAACCGAAACGCAACGGGGCCACGAATCCGCCGCAGACCAGATCTCCGAGCACGTCGAAGACGAGGGTATCGTAGCCGCTTAACTCGCGGGGATGCTCTTCCAGGAATTGACAAAGGGTGGCCACGCTGCGGCCGCCGCAACCCTGACCCGGCTGGGGCCCCCCGGTCTCCAAGACATCGAGTCCCGGGCGACTGTGCGCCACCAAATCCGAGAACCTGGTCCCCTTCAGCCCGGACACCATGTCGACGATGGTCGCCGGGCGCACGCCTCCGAGCAGCCGCAACGAAGTGTCGGCCTTAGGATCGCAGCCGAGGAGCAAAACCTTCCGCCCGCCGCGGGCGAACGTCAACGCCAGATGGGCGCACATCGTGGACTTTCCCACGCCGCCCTTGCCGTAGACCACGATCGTCAAGGGCGCCTTCATAACTCCGCCGCCTGAACTTCATCCCTCAGCGCCGTCGCGGCGATGCGCTCCGCGAGGTGGCGAAAGCCCATATAGCCTAGAAACGGGCGCTCGACCGTCGGATGCTCCAAGTAATTCGGGTAGCCGATCGGCACATGCGCGAAAGCGCGCATGCGGCCGATCGACGTCGGAGCAAAGCATAGAGCCCGCTCCGGCGCGCCTTCGTCGATGACCAAGCCCAGTTCCGCGCAAAGCTCTCGTATTCCAGCGTCCAGATAGGGGTCGTTCTGCCGGATCATCGCGGTACGGCCCGCGATCAGCCTCAATACGTGTATTTCGACGTCGCGGACCGCGGCGGCGACCTCCGCGGCGATCAAGCGCCGCGCCTGCTCGCGACGCCCGACGCGGCTCCCGACCTCGAGCAAAAACCGCTCCGTGCCTCCTAGGCCCAGGGGAAGGCCGACTTCGCACAGTTCCGCTTTCACGCGCTCCGCGACGACGCGCGCCGCCTCCCGGGCGTAAGGCAGCGAGATCACCAGCCCGGCTCGCTGCGCCGCCTCCAACTCCGCGCGCCCGCCCCCGCTCAGCCATACCGATTCGACGCTCAGGCCGAGTCCGCCGAGCAGTCGCGTCAGTTCTCGCAAGTTTCCGGCGTGATCGGGCTCGTCGCGGTCCCGCAAATAGCCCACGATCGCGACCGCGTCCTTCCTTCGGCGGGAGGGGCGCAAGCTCACCGCACCCGCAAGCGCCGCGCAGGTCGAAGCGTAGCCGTCCAGCCAATTCCCGCCGAGGGAGCGCGAAGGCACGTGGCAGACCAGCGCGCCGCCCAGGCCCGCGTGGCGTCGCGCGATGTCCTTCAAGGGGAAATTCACGAGTTCATGGAAATCGAAGGAGGTCGCCAGAACGATCTCCGCGTCGGGCTGGGCGCGAACGTCCGAGAATATCTTCTCGACCAGCGCGACGCGGTCGGTCGAGAGACTTTTCACCTCTTCGGATTGGCGCTGGCCCGTGTGCACGACTCGACGATAGCCGACGGGCGGAATCAAGCGGCTACGAAGGTTATGACAGTACTGCATCTCCGCCTTCGTGAACACGCAGTAGGGACCGTCCACGATCAGATAGGCGCCGGAAATCGCGTCCACCGCCACGTAAACCCCGTTGAGAAACGGAAGGGACGCGGTATCCCTATGCACGGGCGAGGAGGCGTTCGTCATGTCCATGGCGTCAAATAAGCGCGGTGCCGAGGGAAGGGCCTGGCCGCGCAACGCTCCAATAGGCGCTTCCCGGTCCGGATCATGCCTTCGAGCCCGAGTTCGAACACCCGCTCGGTGAATCCGAAAAGGCCATGAGCCTCCAGGCGCGGGTCGTGGTTGAAATGCGAGAAGACAAGGTCGACCCCGCGCCCCAACTCGCGATCCAGCCCAGCGCGCGTCGAAAACGGAACGAACTCAATGGTCCCCTCGCCGTTCTTCGTCTTAGGACGGCGCAGCGTCCGGGAGGCGCCGTCGGCGTTCCAGACCAGGCAACGCACCTGGAAACCCAACTCGCAAAGCAAGCCCGCGACGGAAAAACCGAGCGCGCGCCCCGTCGAAACGAGCGATTCGACGTCGGATGGATCGCCGATGAGCGCCACGGTTCGCCGCCGGCACTGGGCCCTCAAATCGTCGATCCCGGTCCCACACGCATCCCGGGCGGGCTCCGCGGCCTCATGGCCGTCGCCGAGTTCCAGCACCGACGCGATTCGCCCCAGCCAAGCCCGCACGCCCGCCAACCCGTACGGCGGATGATAACGGACCACCGCCAGCCCGCGCCTCAGGAACATTCCGTCGTCGATCTTCTCCCAGCCGACCGGGTTGAGCCAAACGACGGCGCCCGCCGTCGGCATGTCGGGAAGCCCCTTGAAGTCCACCCGGGGAAATAAAGTGCCCACGACGCGCAGTCCGAGCCCCTTCAGGAGCTCCGCCGCCTCGCGTCCGGCCTCCGGGGTGGGAATCCCCGCAAGTAGGACGGCCCGGGAGTCGCGCTTGGAGGCGAAATCCACCTCGGCGAGCATGCGCTCGACCATCGTCTCGTACATCGTCCCCGGATCGCGTGTTTTCGACGTCCACAACACCGGCACGCCCGACTCGTTTTTGAGACGTTCGATGAAAGGCGTCGGATTGTCGCCGACCAATTCGGGCAAACAGGTGGTCTTCAAGTGGATGAACGCCGGCTGCTCCTCGCGCGCCACGCGCTCCAGTTCGCGGCCCAGAATCTCCTGCGTGCGCCCGGACAGGACGTCCGCCTCGGTGATCATGGTATCCGAATAGGAAGAGCCGTCCTCTTCCGAGGGCGGCCGCGCATCGCCGGCGAAGAAACGCAGCGAATTCACCGTGAGCAGGGGATTATTGAGGCGGCACTCCAAGGTCGCATGACTGATCTTGGCGTAGCGCAAGCCGAAGCCGATTTCCTGCTCCAGGAACCGCGCCTGCGGATAAAAGAATTTCCAATAATCGGGGGAATGATCGACGACGCGATAGTAGCGCTCGAATCGGGACTGGCCGAAACTCCCGCGG
>CAIQSZ010000191.1 GCA_903874575.1 uncultured Elusimicrobia bacterium | reverse complement strand
ATTTCGGCCTGGCCCAGTTGTACCAGTTGCGCGGTCGCGTCGGGCGCGAGCGTCAGCGCGCGTTCTGCTACCTGTTCCACCCGCCGGACGCCGAGCTCAAGGATCTGCCCGAGGACACGCGCAAGCGCCTGGACGCGCTCAAGGAGTTCGGCGCGTTGGGCGCGGGCATCAAGCTGGCGATGCGCGATTTGGAGATCCGGGGCGCCGGCGACCTGCTGGGCGCCCGGCAGCACGGCTTCATGAACGCCGTCGGCGCCGACTACTATTCCCAGATCCTGGAGTCGGAGGTCGCGCGCCTGCGCGGCCGGGCGATGGAGGACGACCGGCCCGTGTCCATCGACCTGCGCCTGCCCGCGTACATCCCGGAGAGCTACCTGCCCGGGGAGATCGAGCGCCTGAAGGTGTACAAGCGCGCCCTGCGCGCCTCGCCCGAGGACGGCGCGAAGATCCTGGACGAGTTGGAGCGGCTGTCCGGCCCGCCGCCCCAGCCGGTCAAGAACCTGTTCGAACTGCTGGGCCTGCGCGCGCTGGCGCGGCGCGCGCGCGTGGACTCCGTGGTCGAGCTGGACGGCGCCGTCGAGATACGCTGGCGCGCCGACGCTCCGCCGGACCCCGAGGCGCCCGCGCGCTGGCTGGCGTTGTTGGGCAAGCGCGCGTCGTTCGTGCCGTCCATCGAGGGCGACGGCGTGCGCGTGGCCCTGGACGGCAAGCCCGCCGCCGCGGTCCTGCGCGAATTCCTCGCGGCTTAGTTAAAAAGCAACCCCCCCGCCGCGAGCGGCGAGGGGGTTCTTTGTCAGGCGGTGTTCGTCAGCCGATTAGAGCTTGCGAACGTTGCCGGCGCGGGGGCCCTTTTCGGACTGCTCCACGTCGAACTCGACGGCCTGATTCTCGGCCAAAGTCTTGAAGCCATCGCCCATGATGGACGAGTGGTGAACGAACAGGTCCTTAGACCCGTCGTCCGGCGTGATGAATCCGAAGCCCTTCTGATCGTTGAACCACTTCACTTTTCCGGTAGCCATTGTCTTGTATGTCCTCTGTTTACGTCTCGGTTTGCGTTCTTAGGAAACCATCTTCCTCGCTATACTGTACCATGCGGCCGGCTGGTTTTAACGACGAATTGTCGATTTTGGGCTTCTTTTTTTAGGGGGGGGTCCGCCGGCCTTTCGCGACGGCTATTGCGTTCGGCTCCCGTCCGCGGTAAGCTGTGGGAGCCGCAAGGAGATTTCATGAACACGAAGCTGTTCGTCGGCGGACTTCCGTACGAGACGACCCAGTCCGAACTGCTTAAGATGTTCTCCTCCGCGGGCGCGGTGTTCGGCGTGAAGCTCATCATGGACAAGGAGACCGGGCGCTCGAAGGGCTACGCCTTCGTCGAGATGTCCACCGAGGCCGACGCGAAGGCCGCCATGGAGAAGCTCAACGGCGCCGCCGTCGGCGCGCGCAAGATGTTCATCAGCGAGGCCCGCCCGCAGGAGAAGAAGGACGGCCCCGGAGGCCGTCCCGCCTTCGCGGCCAAGCCCGCGTTCGCGCCCGCCCCGGGTTTCGTCGAGCGCCGCTCCGGCAAGGACCGGCGGCAGCGCCCCGGTTTCGGCGCCCCGTCCGGCGTCCCGGCTTCCGCCGGCTTCGCCGCGCCTTCCGACCGCCGTGCGCCGCCCGTCGCGGAGAAGAAGTGGAGCTCCAAGTTCGGCTTCGGCGAGAAGAAGCCGTGGGCCGACAAGAAGAAGCCGGGGTTCGCCGAGAAAAAGCCTTGGGCCGACAAGAAGCCCTGGTCCGCCCGCAAGGCGTGGGCCGACAAGCCCTCGACCGGCGACAAGCCGGGCGGCTACGCCGGCAAGAAGAAGCCCTGGTCCGATCTGCCGACCGCCGGCAAGTCCGGCGGCAAGAAGCCGTGGGAGCGCAAGCCCGAAGGCAAGCCCGGCGGCTTCACCCGCAAAGTCCGGCGCGGCAGCAACTGACGGCCTAGGACCGGCTTCAAAGCGCCGGGCCCAAATGATAAGATGGCGCGGATGAAAAAGGCGCTCCTGCCGTTTTTCGCCGTCGTTCTGGCCGCCGCCTGCCGCGGGGAGAAAGATCCCGTCCTGGCGCGCGTGGGCAAGCTGACGATCACGCAGTCGGAGTTCCGGCGCAAGATCAGCGAGGTCTCCCAGGGCTACCAGGATTACGTGCTCACGCCGAGCGGGCGCCGCCAGTTCCTCGACGTTTTGGTCCGGGAGAAGCTGGTCCTGGCCGTCGCCCAGCGCTCCGACGTGCCGCATTCCGCCGACTTTCGCGCGCGCCTGGAGCAGCTGCGCCGGGACGAGGCGGATCGCGTCCGCGACGGCGGCGAGGCCCTGCTGACGTCGCTGTGGGTGGACGATTTGCGCAAGGCCGGCATTCTCAAGATAACCGATCCCGAGATCGACGACTACCTGGCCAAGCACCCGTCCGAAGTCGAGATTCGCCACGTGCTGCTGGCCACGTCGGACAAGGCCGTGTCGGTGGCCAAGAAGCTGCGCGCCGGGGCGAATTTCGTGAAGATCGCCCGGGAGGAGTCGCTCGACGCCTCCACGGCCGCCCAGGGCGGCAAGTTCCCGCCGCTGATGCACGGCGAGGTGATCCCCGAGCTGGAGGAGGTCGTCTTCCGCATGCGCGTCGGGGAGATCGGCGGCCCGCTCAAGAGCAAGTTCGGCTATCACGTCGTGAAGAAGGAGTCCGAGAACCGGCTGCCGGTCCGGACGGCGGAGACGCGCGAGCGCGTCGTCCGCCTCCTCGAGAAGCAGAAATTCGATCACTATCTGCAACAGATGCAGGAAAAATTCCCCGTGGAGGTCGTCGATGAACAGTTTAAATAAGGCGGCGGCGCTGGCCCTGCTGCTGTCCGGCTTGCCCGCGTCCGCCGCGGCTCCGTCGAAGGCGACGCCCACCACGATGGAGGACACCGTCGCGATGGTCGACGGTTCGCTCATCCAGTTGTCCGAGTACCAGAAAGAGGCGGCCACCGCGCTCGACTACTGGGGCAAGACGAACCCCGCCGCGTTGGCCGATCCGGCCAACGTCCGCAAGATCCGCGAGAGCACCCTGGAGGAGTTGATCACGCGCGAGCTTCTCGTCCTGGAGGGCACGCGCGCCAAGATCAAGGTGCGGGACCGCGAGCTGGACGCGGCCGTCGACGAGATCAAGGCCCGCTTCAAGAAGGACGAGGCCTCCGGGCGCGTCTTCGACGAGGCCGAGGCGGAGAAGGCCTTCGCCGAGCAGCTGAAGGCCGAGGGCATCGA
Organism: uncultured Elusimicrobia bacterium; assembly: GCA_903874575.1. GTDB lineage: Bacteria > Elusimicrobiota > Elusimicrobia > UBA1565 > UBA9628 > GWA2-66-18. Next base: position 4,133 of record CAIQSZ010000191.1, on the reverse strand, counting down.
TTACGCGCAGTTCCGCGAGCGCTTGAGCCGCCAGATGGTCGCGCGCAAGGTCATTGAGGAGAACGTGAAGGCCAAGGTGGTCCCGCCGACCGAATCCGAGGCGCGGGCCTACTTCGACAAGATCAAGGCTTACATTTCATCCAAGAGCACGGAGACGCCCAAGGGCATGGACGAGGACGAGGCCGTCGCCCTGCGCGAGGCGGCCTCGCAGGTCAAGGCCCTCAGCTCCGAGCGCGTGCGCGTCCAGCGCATCCTCATCCGCCTGTCTCCGGGCGCTTCGGACAACGAGCGCAAGCGCGCGCTCAAGACCGCCCAGGGCCTGCGCAAGCGCCTGCAGGACGGCGAGGATTTCGCCAAGATCGCGAAGGAGGAGTCCGAAGACCCCGACAGCGCGTCCCGCGGCGGCGACATCGGCTACGTCCTGCGCGGCGTCGCGCCGCCGGAGATGGAGAAGACCGTGTTCGGCATGGAGGTCGGCCAGACCAGCCAGCCCGTCCTCTCCGAACTGGGCTACAGCGTCCTGCGCGTGACCGAAAGGCGCGCGGCCGAGACGCCCGACTTCGAGCGGTTCAAGGAGGATATCTCCAGCTTCCTGGGCAACATGGCTTTCCGCAAGAAGCTCGACGCCTACGTGAAGTCCTTGCGCGAGAAGGCGACCATCGAGCGCCACCTCCCTGCGGTTCCCTAAGACCCTCGCCTTCACCTGCGGCGATCCCGCGGGAGTCGGTCCGCGGGCGGCCGTCGCGGCGGCCCGCGTCGTCGCGCGCGAGGGCTCGGCGGCGCCGCTGTTCGTCGGCGAGCGCGCCGTCTGGGAGCGCGCCGGCCTGCGTCCGTCGGACGGCCCGGTTTTCGACACGGGTCTGGGGTTGCGCGCTCCCGCCCCGGGACGCCCCGACGCGGACGGGGGCCGGATTTCCGCCGCCGCCTTCGAGGCGGCGCTGACGTTGTGCGCGCGCGGCCTGGCGGGCGGCGTGGTCACCGCGCCGATCGCCAAGGACCGGTGGGCCGCCGCGGGCTACGCTTACCGCGATCACACCGAGCGCCTCGCCCTTTGCGCGGACGGCGGGAACGCGGAGATGGTGCTGGGCGTCCCGTCGCGAGGCCTGTGGTGCGCGCTGGCCACCCGCCACCTTTCTCTGAAGGACGCCGTGCGCCGTCTGGACGCGGCGTCCGTGCGTTCCTCCGCCCTCGCGCTCTCTTCCGCCTTGAAGGCTCTCGGACGTTCCCGTCCGCGCCTGGCGTTGTGCGGCTTGAACCCGCATGCCGGCGAGGGCGGCTTGCTCGGCGCCGAGGAGAAGTCCGTCCTGCTTCCCGCGCTCGCGTCCTTGCGCCGCGAAGGCCTGCGCCTGGACGGGCCGCTTCCCGCCGATTCCGCCTGGCGCCTGCACGCCGAGGGGGTCTACGACGGCTTGGTCTGTCTGTATCACGATCAGGCCCTCATTCCGCTCAAGGTCCTCGGAGGCTTGTCCGGGGTGAATTGGACCGTCGGCCTGCCGTTTGCGCGCACGTCGCCCGCCCACGGAACCGGTTGGGACGCGGCGCGGTCCGGCCGCATCGACCCGTCCGCGACCATCGAGGCCGCCCGTTTGGCGGCGCGCCTGCTGCGGTCCGCCCGAGGAACTCCGGTTCCTTGACAAACCCGTGGGGCGGGGATAAACTCGAAACATGAGGCGCGCCCCTCGCCGCATCCTCGCGCTCGCGGCGTTCGCGGCCCTCGCGGCGACGGCGTCGTTCGGCGGGCCCGACGGCCCGGCGAAAAACGATTCCCGGAGAGAGGGGCATGACGAGAAAGCGTCCGAATCCGAGCGCCGGCCCGGGGAGAGGAAACACTTTCGGAAAGGGCGCCGCGGTTCCAGGCTGAATCCCGACTTGGAGTCGTCCCGCGAGCGGGGGCTCGACTTCTACGACGCGCACGACTACCACCGGGCCTTCGAAGAGTTGGCCAAAATCATCAAAAACGGCGATCCCGACGTCGAGGAATTGAACGCGTTCGGCGGCGCGGCGCTCGAGCTTGGCGACGCCCGGACCGCCTTGGGCGCCGCGCTCGCGGCGCTCAAGCTGGAGCCGGGCAACAAGGACGCGACGGCTCTGTACCAGTTCTCGAAAATCCGCGCGCCGAAGGTCAAGGTGCCCTCGGCGCTTACGGATTTCGGGGCCGGCCCGCGCGACGACGCGCCGACGGTGAGCGGCGACGCGTACGAGCCGCCGACGGCCGCGCCGCGGGCCTCGGACCTGGCGCCACGGGCCGCCGACGGCGGGCCGGGCGCGCTGGCGCGGTCGAATCAGTTCACGAAGGATTGCGCGAACGCGCTCCGGGAGAAGGATTATCCGACCGCCTACCGCTTGGCCAGCGAGGCCATCGATCTCAACGCGCAGAACGCGCAGGCGCTGAATCTCCGCGCGATGGCTTCAAGCCGCATGGGGAGCTACGCGGACGCGGTACAGGACGCCAGTTCCGCTCTCGGCTTGGCTCCGGGAAGCGCCGCGGTCCTGCAGACCCGGTCGTGGGCGTTCGCCAAGCAGGGCAAATATAGGGAAGCTCTACAGGACGCGCAGGCCACGCTTTCGAGCGACCCGAACAGCGCGTTCGCCTACGAAAACAAGGCGTTCGCGCTGGCCGGCTTGGGAGACCGCGGCGGCGCGCTGGACGCCCTGCGCCGCGCGGCGCAATTGGACAACCGCTTCGTCAATCGCCTGGAACGCGCCGTGCGCCTGCCCCAGGACGCGGACCTGACGCTGTTGTTCGAAGACGGGGCGGGCGCGCGGACGGCGGCGGCGCCTCCCGCGCCCGGTTCCCGGCGGCGGAGCTTCGCGCGTCTGGCGGCGCTGTCGGTCAGCGGCGGCCTGCTGATCGCGCTGGGCGTTCTTCACATCGTTTCCGCGGGTTGGCGCGAGAGGGTGCGGCTGACCGCGCGCCGCGTGCTGGGCTCCTCGCCCGTCCCGGCCTCCGGCGGCGCCGCCGACTCCCCCTCAAAAGGGACGTTCTGGACGCAGTACGCGGTGGTCAAGGAGATCGGCTTGGGCGGGATGGGCGTCGTGTACGAGGCGACGGACCGCTCGCTCGAGCGCCGGGTCGCGGTCAAGAAGATGCGCGACGAGATCCGCCTGGATCCGGAGGAGCGCCGCCGCTTCGTCGCCGAGGCGCGCATGGTCGCCCGGCTCCATCACCCGAACATCGTGGACATCTACGCGATCATCGAGGACGGCGGCGACGTCTATCTGGTCTTCGAGTTCGTGGAAGGCCTCACGCTGGCCGACGCCCTGAAGTCGGGCGGCCCCATGGGACTGCCCGTCGCGGCGCGGGTCTTGCGCGACATGGCCGCCGCCGTCGCCCACGCGCACGAGCGCGGCGTGATCCATCGCGACCTCAAGCCCTCGAACGTCATGCTGACCGGCGAGGGGCGCGCGAAGGTCATGGACTTCGGTGTCGCGCGCCAAGCCAAGGACGCGCTGACCCGCCGCTCGACGACGAACGTCGTCGTCGGGACGCCTCCGTACATGGCGCCCGAACAGGAGCAGGGCTCGGTGCGCCGGGAGTCCGACGTCTACGCGCTGGGCGTCTGCCTTTACGAGATGACGACCGGGGCCCTTCCGTTCGAAGGGTCCGGCGCCAAGATGCTGCTCGACAAGCTCAACGGCAAATGGACCCCGCCCAGCCGGCGCGTTCCGGGCCTGCCCGCGGGCTTCGACGACGTCGTCGCCCGCGCCCTGGCTCCCGACCCCGACAAGCGCATAAGCTCCCCGGCCGAGTTGTCCGCGGCGGTGGACCGGCTCGTCGCGGACTCGCGGGCTTGAGACGCGGAACGGGCGCTTCGTCGCCTTGACAAAGCCTCCGGCGGCCCATACACTTCCGTTATGAGAGCCTCCCTCTTCCTTCTTGCGGCGGCGTTGAGCGTCGCGTCGACCCAGCCGCAGTTCCAGTGGCCCGGTAAACCGGTCAATAAAAAGAAAGTCGTGCCTCTCGTCAGCGAGATATTCGAGGATGTGCGGAAGTTCGTTCTCTCGAGTCCGGAGCGTGAACCGGCCGATCCCAAAATGATCGCCATGATCGACCAGGTGCAGAGGCGTTTCAATAAAAGGGCCGAAGGCTCTCTAAAAAAATCGGAATACCAAAGCGGGGAAATAGACGTGCT
>CAIQSZ010000190.1 GCA_903874575.1 uncultured Elusimicrobia bacterium | reverse complement strand
GGCTCCTTCGTGTGCACGAAGCCGAGATCGAACAGGACCTTGTGCCAGAAGCGCGCGTACAACAGGTGCAGCACGGCGTGTTCCGCTCCGCCCACGTAGCAATCGACCGGCCCCCAGGCCCGCTCGAGAGCTTTGTCCCAAGCGGCCTCGCCGTTCTTCGGGTCTATGAAGCGCAGATAGTACCAGCATGATCCGGCCCACTGCGGCATCGTGTTCGTCTCCCGCTTGGCCGGGCCTGCGCACCGCGGGCACGTCGTGTTCACCCAGTTGGCCACGTTGGCCAGCGGCGACTCTCCGGTGCCGGTCGGCTTGTAGTCGGCGACCTCGGGCAGGCGCACAGGCAATTGGTCCTCGGGGACCGGCGTCAAGCCGCACGCGCCGCAATGCACGATGGGGATGGGTTCTCCCCAGTAGCGCTGGCGGGAGAACAGCCAGTCGCGCAGCTTGTAGTTGACCGTGCCCCGGCCGAGCCCCTTCTCCTCGAGCCACGCGACGATCTTTTTCTTCGCCTCGGGGGTGGCGAGCCCGTCCAGCGCGCCGGAGTTGACCGCGATCCCGTCGTCGGTGAAGGGCTTGCCTTCCTCCCGCGTCGCGTCCCGCGGGGGCTTTACGACCTCGACGATGGGGATGGAGTGCTTGACCGCGAACTCGTGATCGCGCTCGTCGTGGGCGGGTACGGCCATGATGGCGCCGGTCCCGTAGGAGCCGAGCACGTAGTCGGCGACGTACACGGGAATCGTCGCGCCGTTCACCGGATTGATCGCCGTCCCGCCCGTGAACACCCCGGTCTTTTCTTTCTGCAGTTCGGTTCGTTCCAGGTCGGATTTGCTCTTCGCCGCCGCCGTGTACGCCTCGACCGCCCCTTTTTGGACGGGCGTCGTCAATCGGGCGACCAGCGGGTGCTCGGGCGCCAATACCATGTAGGTCGCGCCGAACAGGGTGTCGGGGCGCGTCGTGAAGACCTTGATCGCTTCGCCCGCCTCGGACTTGAAGGAGACTTCCGCGCCCTCGGAGCGGCCGATCCAATGGCGCTGCATGGACAAAGTCGACTCCGGCCAGTCCAATCCCGCCAAATCCTTCTCCAACCGATCGCCGTACGCCGTGATCCTCAGGACCCATTGGCGCAGAAGCTTGCGTTCGACTTTCGTGCCGCAGCGCTCGCAGGCGCCGTTGAATACTTCCTCGTTGGCCAGGCCGGTCTGGTCTTTCGGGCACCAGTTGATGGGGGCCGTGCTTTCGTAGGCCAAGCCTTTCTTGAAGAGTTGAAGGAATATCCACTGCGTCCACTTGTAGTAGCCGGGGTCGGTGGTGTCCACCTCGCGGTCCCAATCGTACGAGAAGCCCAGCGATTTGATCTGCCGTCGGAAGTTGCCGACGTTGTCTCGGGTGACCGCGGCCGGGTGCGTGCCGGTCGCGATGGCGAAGTTTTCGGCGGGCAGGCCGAACGCGTCCCAGCCCATCGGGTGCAGGACGTCGAAGTCCCGCATGCGCTTGTAGCGGCAGAGGACGTCGGTGGCCGTGTAGCCCTCGGGGTGGCCGACGTGCAGCCCCGCCGCCGACGGATACGGAAACATGTCCAGGCAGTAGAACTTCTTGCCCGGCCGCGGCGACTTCGGCGCGCGGAAGACCCCTTCCGTTTCCCAACGGTCCTGCCACTTCTTCTCTATGTCGGCGAAAGGGATGCGCTCGATCTTCACGACGGGATTATAGCTTTTCGCGCGCGGCGGCCGTCGAGACGGCGACTTCCGCGGGTCGGGAATCGAGACGACCGCGCCAGATCCCGGAACGGGCGGTGGAGGTCGAGGCGTACAGGAACTCGGTGCCGTAGGTCATCGCGTAGGCGGTCGTCTCGCGCGCCAGCAGGAGGCCTCCGGCGTCCCGATCCTGCTCGAAGCATAAGATCTTTTTCGGCGGAATCTTCACCTGTTCGGTGCCCATGCGCGCCGCGGAGCTGGAGGTCAGCGTCGAGAACGGCTGGGGTGCGCGGTTGAAGCCGAGCACGGTCGCGCGCGCGTTCGGGTCGAGGACGAAGTCGAGAAAGGCGCTTTTCCTCCCGGAGTTCTGGATTTCGACGAGCAAGGTCAGCGGCTCGCCGGACGCATAGGAGGATTTCAGCGGGCGCACGCGCGCGCGCAGCCCGCCGGAGGACCTGCCCCACTTCGGGGCGGGCGGGAGGTCGGAGCGCGCGCAGGCGGCGGATTTCGCCAACGGGTCCGCGGGACGCGGCCGGAGGTAGGCGTCCAGGTCCAACGCGGCCAGCGAGTAAGGATCGACGCGCGCCTCGTTCAGTTTCAGCGCCCAGTGCAGATGAGGGCCGGTCACGCGGCCCGTCGCGCCGACTGCGCCTATGACCTGACCTTTCTTGACCAGGTCGCCGGTCTTGACCAGCGTGCGCGAGAGGTGGGCGTACAGGGTCTTTACGCCCAGGCCGTGGTCGAGGATGACGGTGCCGCCCGAGAAATACAGAGGTCCCGCCAGCGTCACGCGGCCCGCGGCGGGCGCGCGCACGGGAGTTCCGGTCTTCGCCTTCAGATCCATGCCCGAGTGCGGGGCGCGCGGCTGGCCGTTGAACACGCGACGCTCGCCGAAGCGCGCGGTGGCGGCGCCCGGGATCGGAGGGTCGAACCGGCCCTCGAACAGGCGCTTGGGTTCCACGAGCTTCCATATGCGCTTGAGCTGGGACGCCTCGCTCTCGATGCGTTCGTCGTCCGACTTCGCGGGGGTCACGTACTTCTGCTCAACCTTGAGCTCTTCGACGGAGAACGCGCCCGCGCCGACGTTCAGAGGCTCCGCCTTGCGCCAGGCGCGGCCCGCGGGATCGCGCAGGACCGCGTTCAGCGCCGACGCGCCCGTGGGCGCGTCCAGATCCAGCGCCAGGAAGGACAGCCAGGTCCCCGTGGACGCCGCGGGAAAGAAATCCAGCGCGCGGCCGCGAAACTCCGCGGAAGGCGCCGTTTTGTCGCTGTTGCCTTCGACGACGACGAGCAGGACCTCGCCGCGCTGGGCCGCCCGGGACTGGATCGACAACGTCGGTTCCGCTCGCGCCTGGGCGGACGCCAGCGCGAACGCGGCGAGCAGCGCCCTCATGCGCTCAAATCCTCCAAGATCCGGTCCTGGGCGCGGAACATGCGCGCTTTCGCGCGCGGGTCGCGGTCGTCATGTCCGAGCAGATGCAGGGCGCCGTGCGCGGCCAAGGTCAGAGTCTCGCGCAGGACGGAATGCCCGAGTTCCGCGGCTTGGCGGGCCGCCATCCAGCCGGAGATGAAAATGTCTCCGATGGGCGCCTGCGCGGCGGGCACTCCGGGGACGCTCTCATGTTCGAAGGTCACCACGTCGGTGTCGTAGTCGTGGCCCAGATACTGACGGTTGATGTTCTTCATCTCGGAGCGGGAGACGAACACGACGGCGACCTCGCCCGCGCGGCGGGACCTCTCCAGCGCGAAAGCGCGCGCCACCGCCGCCTTGACGAGGGCGGGCTTGCGCGCCGCGCGCGGAAGCGCGGCCAGGCCGGACACGCGGACGGTCAGGCGTTCGCGTCCCATTGGTCGTAGGCGCGGATGATGCGGCGCACCAGCGGGTGCCGCACCACGTCGGATTCGGCGAGATGCAGGGTCGCGATGCCGTCGACGCCCTTGAGCACCTTGATCACGCGCGCCAGGCCCGATTCGGCCTTCGCCGGCAGGTCGTTCTGCGTGATGTCGCCGGTGACGACGGCCTTGGAGCCGTTGCCCATGCGGGTGAGGAACATCTTGATCTGTTCAGGCGTGGTATTTTGGGCCT
>CAIQSZ010000189.1 GCA_903874575.1 uncultured Elusimicrobia bacterium | reverse complement strand
CGTCGCCGCTTGGCGGCGCGACGCCAAGGCGCCGGCCGTCGCCGTCTGCGCGGGCTCTTTATACCTGGCCGGGGCGGCATTGAAATCCGTGCGGAGGTCTGCGTGAAGGGACTCTCGGTCGGCGTGGACGTGGGCGGCACCTTCTCGAAGATCGGCTTGGTCGCCCCCGACGGGGAGCTTCTGCGCTGCGTCTCGATTCCCACGCAGCCGCGAGCCGCGCCGCGGGATTTCGCGTCGCGCGTGTGCGCCGTGCTGGACGGCTGGCGCTACGACAGCCTGGGTCTGGGCCTGGCGGGCGGGGTGGACGCGGCGACGGGCGCCTTGCTGTTCGCGCCGAACCTCAAGCGCTGGATCGGCTTTCCGTTCAAGCGCGAGTTCGCGCGCAGGCTCAAGGTCCGTACCGTCGCCGACAACGACGCCAACGTCGCGGTGTGGGGCGGCTATGCGGTGGATCTGAAGAAGAAACCTCGTTGCGTGGTCGGGGTCACTTTGGGCACGGGCGTGGGCGGGGGCCTCATCATCGACGGAAAACTCCACCACGGCGCGACCGGTTCGGCGGGCGAACTGGGCCATCTCACCGTGCGTGCGGGTGGGGCGCCTTGTAATTGCGGCAAGCGCGGCTGTCTGGAAGCCTATGCAGGCACGCGCGGAATCTGCCGTATCGCACGCCGCGTGATGCGGCGTCCTCCGTCGCCTCTGACGCCGAAGGCTTTGGCCGACGCGGCCCTTGCGGGCGTTCCCGGCGCGAGGAAGGTCTGGGACGAGTACGGGACTTGGCTGGGTATCGGGTTGGCGAATGCGGTCTTATTGCTCAATCCCGATGCCATCCTGGTTTTGGGAGGGGTGGCGCGCGCGGGCCGCCTCGTGCTGGACCCGGTGCGCCGCGTGTTCGCGGCCCAGCCGTTTCGCGAACCGTTCGCGCGGCTTGCCTTGTCGGCCCCGGCCGAGCGCGATTGGGGCTGCGTGGGCGCCGCCCTGCTGTCCCGGGAGGCCTCATCCTGACGGCGTTCCTCGTTCTGCTGCTGGCCGCGCCCGCCTTGGCGGAGGACTACGTGCTGCCGCCGCCGCCGCGGGGCCGCCACGCCGATTATACGGCCGACAAGGCGGAGTTCGACGCCGACAAGTCGTCGCTCCACCTGTCCGGCCATGTGGTGCTCAAGGAATCCACGATGACGGTCAAGGGCTCCGACCTCTGGATCGACACGGCGCGCCGTACCGGCCGTTCCGACGGCCCCCTGCTCGTCGAGGACGGCGTTTCGGCGGTGTACGGCGATTCCGGGGAGTTCGACTTCGCCAAGCATACCGGGCGCCTGTTCCACACCTCGGCGGGCATGGCCGACTGGCGCATTCACGCCCGAGAAGCGAACTTGGCCGAGGGCCGTCTGCTCGTCTACCGCGACGCGGACTTCACCTCTTGCGGCGCGGCGCCCCCGGATTACCACTTCCACGCGGCGAGGGTTTCGGTGGCCCCTAAGAAGAGCCTGTTCGCGCGGAACGTGATCTTTTATCTCGGCGACGTGCCGGTGTTTTACATGCCGGTCCTTTATAAGTCCTTGTCCCCCGTCCATTGGCTGGGCTGGAAGAGCCAGCCCGGCCTGGACAGCCGCAACGGTCCGTATCTGAAAAATACTCTGACCACGCAGTACTCGGAGTTCATGTACGGCAAGCTGTTCGCCGACGTCTATTCGAAGCAGGGCTTCGGCTACGGCGGCGAGCTTCAGCGCCAT
>CAIQSZ010000188.1 GCA_903874575.1 uncultured Elusimicrobia bacterium | reverse complement strand
TTGAAAAGATACAGGTCCAGGTCGGTCAGCAGGGAAACTTTATGTTCGACGGAATCGCTCATGAGCCTTCCTTGGCGCGGCCGGCCGCGCCCGTCATCGCACCCAATCGTCCCGCGACGCTCCAAGTCAGCGCCCCGGGTTCCATCCGCCAACGCCAGTTGCCTTCGACCGAACCGGGACGGTTCATGCGCGCCTCGGTGCCCAGGCTCAAGAGATCCTGCATGGGCGAGATCGCCAAGCACGCGGGGGAGCGCCAGACCACGCGCGCCATCGCCCACGACGGACCGTCGACCAGCGCGCCGCCGCAGGCGGCCAGGAACGCCGCGCGTTCGCGCGCGATCTGCTCCGGCGCGCGGCCCGAATCAGAACCGTCGTCCTCGAACCAACCGCGCGCGGTATCGTTGTCATGCGTGCCGGTGTAGCCGACGCAGTTCTTGGGCCAGTGGTCCGGACGCTCGCGCATGAGGTCGCCGAACGAAAACTGTCCGATTTTCATGCCGGGAAACGAGAACTTATCGCGCAGCGCGACCACCGGCTGAGTCAGGATGCCGAGATCCTCGGCGATGATCTCCAGGCCCGGCACCTCGCGGCGCACGGTCTCGAACAGCGCGTCGCCCGGCGCCTCCACCCAGCGGCCGTTGATCGCGGTCTTCTCGACGGCCGGGACTTCCCAGTAGTTGCGGAACGCGATGAAGTGATCCAGGCGAACCGCCTCGAAACGTTCCGAATAGGCGCGCAGGCGCGCGACCCACCACGCGAAACCGGTGCGCGCGTGCTCCTCCCAGCGGTACAGCGGGTTGCCCCACAATTGGCCGGTGGCGGAAAAATAATCGGGCGGCACGCCCGCGACGACCGTCGACAGGCCGGCGTCGTTCAAGAAAAAAAGCGATTGATGCGCCCACACGTCCGCGCTGTCGTGGCTGACGTAGATGGGCGCGTCGCCGATCAGCGCCACGCCGCGCGCCGCCGCGTGGCGGCGCACCGCCTCCCACTGCCGGGCGAACAGCCACTGCGCGAACTCGTGATAGCGGACGTCCTCGGTCAGGCGCCCGCGCGCCTCTTCGAGCGCGGCCGAGTCCCGGCGGCGCAGGGGCTCCGGCCAGCGCGTCCACGGCAGGCCCTCCATCGAGCCTTTGAGCGCGCAGAACAAGGAGTGGTCGCCCAGCCAGGCCGCCTCGCGAACGCGGAAGGCCTCGAAGTCGTCCTTGGCTTCGCGCGGCGCGCGGCGCGCGAACTGCGCCAGCGACGCGCGCAACGCGTGCTCCTTCGGCTGGCCCATCTCGGCCTTCTTGAGAAAACCTTCGGCCGCCAAAATGTCCAGGCTGATCAGCGCGGGACTGCCCGCGAACGCCGAGAGCGAGTTGTACGGCGAGGCGCCCCCGTCGGGCGGGCACACCGGCAGGACCTGCCACCACGACTGGCCCGCGTCGGCCAGGAAATCCACGAACTCCCGCGCCGCCGGCCCCAGATCGCCGCCGCGCGGGCCCGCCAACGAGGTCGGGTGCAGGAGCACTCCGCTCGAACGTCTCTTGAGATCCGGTTTAGCCATCATACGAGGATTGATACTAGCATTAGATCGCAGCCGAATGTCCGCTCAGCGCGCGCGCAATAAATCGATGGCGGTGATGACTCCCATCACCGCGTCGTCGCGCACGACCAGCACGCGCTGAACGCGGCGGCGCAGCATGTGCCGCTCGATCTCGTCGAGCGGCATCTCCTCGGGCACCTGGACCAATACGCGCGACATCAACTGCCCGACGCTCGCCGCGGGACGGGCGGAAATCGGGTCGCGGTCGGGCTCGGCGTAGAAGTCTTGGGCGGCGCGCGAACTCTCGCGCAAATAGGCGGCGACGTCCGACTGCGAAATGACGCCGACCAGCTTTCCGGCTTCGCTCAGAACGGGCACGCCCGTCTGGCCGCTCTCGAAGAGGCGGCGGGACGCCGTCCACGCGTCGTCGGACTCGCGCAGGACGAAAGCGACGGGACGCATGAGCTCGCGCGCCGTCCTTACCCGCTTGGACATGTCTTTCAAAGCGGCTCCCCCGCCCCTTGCAGGACGTGCCTGACCGCGTTCACGGTGCGCCGAGACACCGAGATGCCTCGCTCCTTCTTCAGCCGATTGGCCAGCGCGGCGTCCGTCTGCTTTACGTCGGCCGCGATCCACAGACCCAGGATATCCTTGAGAACGTGCCTCTGGCCGGGAACCATGGCGATCATGGGGACCTCGACGCCCCACGGCAGGCGGACGGTCCGATGCGACAGCGCGCGGCTCACGGTGCTCGGCGCCAACTGCAGGCGCCGCGCCAGCAGGCGCAGGCTGACGGGGCGCACGTCCTCGGGCCGGCGCGAGCGCAGATAATCGGATTGGATGACGCCGAGAGATTCCAAGATGCGGAAAATCGTGCTCTGGCGCAGATTCAGGGTCTCCAGCCGCTTCAAGAGATGGCGCAGGCGCCGGCGCTCCTCCCCGTCGAGCGTCCCGGAACTCTTCCAGGACTCGAGATCATCGTAGCGGACCTGGTACAAGCCTCGAGCCCAGTACGGCGCCAGGAACTCGAAGCCGGGCTTGCCGTCCTCCAAGGTCAGACGCGCCAGACAACTGGAGCCGCGCGCGGCGCCCGCGACCCTCGGAGCGCCGGCGAACTCGGCCTGCGCGCCTATATCCAGCAGAAGATCGTGCACGCGGCCGACCTCAGCCTCGCTGAGGCCGGTGCGTCGGGCGATTTCCGGAAGCGTCGTCGCCTCCTCGGCGACGAGAAAATAGCGCTCGAACGAGGGACGTCCCATTTTAAGGATCAGGCCGGTGACGTCCTTGCGGGCGTCCAGACTGCCCTCCACGTCGACGCGTTGCTCCGAGGCCACGCGCGATTCATCGACGTCGTAGAAACTGCCGGACAGCTTGCCGCCCGGCCAGCGGCGGCGGCGGATCGCGGACGGCAGGCCGGGAGCGCCGAAATAAAGCTTCTTGAACAGCGGGTCCTTTTCGACCCGCGCCACCTCGCGCGCGTACTCCCGCTCCGGCATCTCGATCCAG
>CAIQSZ010000187.1 GCA_903874575.1 uncultured Elusimicrobia bacterium | reverse complement strand
CTCGCGGAGCATCTTCGGGTCGAACGGCTTCTGCACGTAGGCGGCCACGTTGGGGGCCATCTCGAAAAGATCGCGCATCTTCTGTCCTTTCGCGGTAAGGACCAGGATGGGAACGCCGCAGGCGCGCGCGTCGGCCTGCAGGCGCATGTTGAGCTGATAGCCGTCCATCACGGGCATCATGATGTCCAGGACGATGAGGTCGGGCAGGGCCGTTTCGGGTCTGGAGGGCTCCACGCCCAGTTGGGCGAGCGCGTCCACGCCGTTCACGGCGTGAGCGACGGCGTGCCCGTCCTTCTCCAGCACGAAGCGCAGGAGCTCGACGATCTCGGGTTCGTCGTCGACGACCAGGATGGCGGCCATCAGTCCCTCGAGCCCAGCATGCCCGCGATCATCTCGCGCAGGACGTCCGCGTCGAACGGCTTGTCCACGTGCGCGGCCACGTTCGGCGCCCGGTCGTGCAGCGCGCGCATGTCGCCCTTGGCGGTCAGCATGACCACGGCGACGGCGCTGGTTCGGGGATCGTCGCCCATGCGCGCGCACACCGCGTAGCCGTCCAGCTCCGGCATCATCACGTCGAGGATGGCCAGGTCGGGCGCGGGCTTCGACGCGTCGCGCGGTTCCAGGCCCAGAGCGGCGAGCGCCTCCAGCCCGTTGTGGGCGATCGTGACGGCGTGCCCGTCCCTCTCGAACATGAACTTGAGCATGACCGCGATGTCGGGTTCGTCGTCGACGACCAGGATGCGCGACATGAACCGGATTCTATCACATCAGCCCCGCAAGCGCGGGACTCAGGCGCGGCGGGTCGCCAGCCAGATGGTGTGTCGGTCGTCGTGCGCGGAGGACGCGATGCGGACTTCCTCCACCTCAAAGCCCGTCTTGCGCAGGCGCATGGCGAAAGTCTTTTCGGGCGTGGACGACCAAACCGCCAGGATGCCGCCGGCCTTCAGCGCGGTGTAGGCGGCCGCCAGCCCTTCGGGGGAGTACAGCCAGTTGTTGGAGTCGCGCGTCAGACCTTCGGGACCGTTGTCCACGTCCAGCAGGACGGCGTCGAACTCCCGAAGCTCGGTCTGCAGGCTGAGCGCGATGTCCTGCACGCGTACCGACACGCGCGGGTCGTCGAGCGGATGGCCCGCGAGAGGGCCCAGCGGCCCGCGGTTCCAATCCACGACGGCGGGGACCAGTTCGGCGACGACGATTCGGGCCTTCGGCCCCGTCGCTTTCAGCGCCGCGGCCAAGGTGTAGCCCATGCCCAAGCCGCCGATCAGGACCACGGCCTCGGGGCGGTCGGCCAGCCGCTCGCACGCCAGGCGGGCCAGGGCGTCCTCGGACTCGTGCGCGCCGCTGCTCATTAGTTCGGTGTCGTGCACGCTGATGATGAATTCATCGCCGCGCCGGTGCAGGGCCAAGGTGCCGCCTTCGCCGGGCACCCGGACGCTGCCCAGGAGGGCGCGCTGCACGGCGGCTTCGTCGCGGTCGGGGAGCATGGCCGACGGCGAGGGTAGCAAAAGAGCGGCTCATCGCACCGCTTCCTTTAAAAGGTCCGAATCCGCTAGAATGGCCCCATGGCTATCGAACAGACTCTGATTCTCATAAAACCGGACGGCGCGTTCCGCAAGCTGACCGGTCTCACCATCGACCGCCTCGACGCCACCGGCCTCGAGATGGTCGGCGCGAAGATGGTTTGCGTGACCGAGAAGCTGGCCCGCGACCACTACGCCTCGCTCTCCGATAAGCCCTTCTTCGAGGGCCTGATCAAGTACATCCGCGGCGAGTTCCACGGCATCAAGGACCACCGCATCCTCGCTTTGGTGTATCGCGGCGAGAACGCCATCAAGGCCGTGCGCGCCGTCGCCGGCGCGACCAATCCCGAGCAGGCCGTCCCCGGCACCATCCGCGGCTCGTTCGGCCGCATCACCACGACCCAGCAGTTCGAGAACGTGATCCACGCCTCCTCGGACCCTACGGACGCGGCTCGCGAAGTCGCGCTGTGGTTCAAGAAGGACGAGATCATCCCGTAAGGCCATGAGCCCGGCGCTCCTTCTCGCGGTCGCCCTGACGGCCGCCGCCGCCCCGCTTCCCCCAGCCGCGGCGCGCGCCTCCGGGCTTCCCGGAGAGGCGGTCGAACTTCGGGCCGCCGACGGCTGGGCCCTGCATGCGGTCTGGCGGAAGGCCGCCGCGGGCAAGACGACCGTGGTGCTTTTGCACGGCGCCGGTCAGCGCAAGGAGGATTGGCTCCCGTTCGTCCGCGCGCTGGTCAGGGACGGCGAGGGTTATATGGCCGTGGACCTTCGCGGCCACGGCGAGAGCCGCGTTTCGCCCTCCGGAGAGGTTCTCTCCGCCAAGAAGCTTCGCGCGCAGAATATCGCCAAGGGCGGGGCCAACGATTACGAGGACATGGTCCGAGACGCCGAGGCGGCCGTGGGCTACCTCGGCGAGCGAGGCGTGGCGGAGGAAACCATCGGCGTGGCGGGCGCCGAGGCGGGGGGCAGCGTCGCCGTGAAGTACGCCGCCGTTCATCCGAAGGTCCCGTTCGTCGTCGTCCTCTCTCCGGGCTTGGCCTGGCAGGAGATCCCGCTGGTCAACGCCGTGCGCCATTTCAAGGGGCGGGCCACGCCGATCCTGATGGTCCACTCCGACGCCGACAAGCGCTCGTCGAAGGAGACGCCCCTGCTGTTCGCCTTCGCGAAGAACTCCGTCGGCGAGCGCAACGCCGCCTTGCTGGTCGTCCCGGACGAGCGCGGCACGCGCATGTTCCTGAAGAACAAGGACTTGGCCGCGCGCGTGCTGGCCTGGATCGCGGATCCGCGCGCGCTCGAGGCGCCCGCCGTCTCCACCCCGGCCGCAACCGGCGCGGCCGACTGAGGTGGCGCTCCTTTCGGCGCGGGTCTACGCCGGACTGCCCACCGAGCAGGCCAACCCGCGCACGCGCGACATCGACCGCCGCTCCACCGCGGACGTGGTGCGCCTGATCAACGCGGAGGATCGCCGGGTCCCGCTGGCCGTGGCCAAATGCGCGCGCGAGCTGGCGCGCGGCGTGGACGCCCTGGCCGAGGCTTTGGCCGGCGGTGGCTCCGTCCTGATCCTGGGCGCCGGCACCAGCGGCCGCCTCGCGGTGCTGGAAGCCGCCGAGTGCCCCGCCACCTTCAACACCGCTCCCCGCCAGGTGCGCGCCGAGATCGCCGGCGGCAAGCGCTCGGTGTTCCGCTCCCGGGAGGGCGCCGAGGACCGACCCGGCCTGGGCCGCAAGGCCGCGGCCTCGGTCCGCCGCGGCGACGCCGTCGTCGGCGTGGCCGCCAGCGGCGTGACCCCCTTCGTGCGCGCCGCGCTGGACGCGGCCAAGCGCCGCGGCGCGACGACTTTGCTGGTCACCTCCAACGGCCGCCCGCGCGGCGTGCGCGCCGACATCGTCATCGCGCCCGACGTGGGGCCCGAGGTCGTGACCGGCTCGACCCGCCTGAAGTCCGGCACCGCGGCGAAGCTGGTGCTGAACACCCTGACCACCGGCGCGATGATCAAGATCGGCAAGGTCTACGACCACTGGATGGTCGACCTCAAGCCGACCTCGCGCAAGCTGCGCCTGCGCGGCGAGCGCATCGTCGCCGACCTGGGCCGCGTGCCGCCCGCCGGGGCCCGCGCCCTGTTCCGCGCATCCGGCGGCAGCGCGAAGGAAGCGGTGCTGATGGCCCGCCGCGGCTTGACGGCCGCGCGGGCCCGCGCCGAGCTTGCCCGCGTCCGCGGCTCCCTGCGCCGCGCCCTGCGCGAGGGCGCGCGATGAAGGGCAGACTGCAGATCGAGACGGTGTCCAGCCTCGTCCTTAAGGACAACCCGCTCGGCGATCCGCGCCGGCGCGAGGTTCCCGTCTACCTGCCGCCGTCGTACGGCTCCAAGCGCGGCGCGCGCTATCCCGTCCTGTTCTACCTGCCCGGTTTTTCCGGCACCGCCCGCGGCGCGGTGAACTACAACCCGTGGAAGGAGAACATCGCGGAGCGCTTCGACCGGCTGATCTCGCAAGGGAAGTCCCGCGAGGCCGTCCTGGTCATCCCCGACTGCTTCACCGCGTACGGCGGCTCGCAGTACCTGAACTCGACGGCGACCGGGCGCTACCTGGACCATCTCGTCTTCGAACTGGTCGGATTCATCGAGGATAAGTTCGCGACCGTGCGCTCCCCGGAGGGGCGCGCGGCGTTCGGCGGGTCCTCGGGCGGCTACGGCGCGCTGACGCTGGGCATGCGTTATCCCGAAGTGTTCGGGCACGTCGCCGGCCACTCCGCCGACGCGGGCTTCGACGCGTGCTACGCGGCGGACTTTCCGAAGGCCTGCGCCGCGCTCCAGAAGTACGGAGGCTCGGTCCGGCGCTTCGCGGCGGAATTCCGCGCCGCGCGCGACAAGTCCGGCTTCGAGCACTCCTTGGTCAACGCCGTCGGCATGGCGGCGTGCTACTCCCCGAACCCCGGCAGTCCGCTGGGCTTCGACCTCCCGTTCGATCCGCGCACCGCGGAGCTGGTGCCCGCGGTCTGGAAGCGCTGGGAGGCGCTCGATCCCGCGCGCGCGTGCGTCAAGCACGCGTCCGCGCTCTCCCGCCTGAAGACCCTGTTCTTCGACGCGGGCTCGCGCGACGAGTTCTTCCTGCAGTTCGGCGCGCGCCGTCTGTCGGCCGCGCTCAAGAGGTTCAAGGTTCGGCACGTTTACGCGGAGCACGACGGCGGCCACTTCGACCTGGGCGCGCGCTACGAGGCGTCGCTTGCCCTCCTCGCCAAGAACTGCGCCCGCGTCGGATGAGACCATGAGCGACCGGCCCGTCTACTCGACCGATCCCGATTGGGGCAGGCCCGGCACGCCGCGCCAGCCGGAGCCGGTACGGCTCCGGTTCGCCCGCGGCGCCAAGGGCTCCGGCGTGACCCGCGTGGAGCGCCTCGTCATGCATCCCACCCATAAGGACCAGATGCTCTCGGCCCTGAAAAAGCACCTCGGCTGCGGCGGCACGCTCAAGGACGGCGACTTCGAGTTCCAGGGCGACCACCGCGACAAGCTGGAGAAGCTCCTGGCCGCCCGGGGCTTCAAGGTCAAGCGCGTCGGCGGCTGAGCCGCGGGCGCGAGCCATTCGACCTGGTCCAGTTTTGTAGAATGGCCGCTCATTCATTTTAGGAGGCCCGATGCCCTCTCCCTCGATTCGCCGCAAGACGAAGACCGCGCGCGCCGCCGTGATGGCGGCCGCCCTCTCCATGGCCGCGCCTCAGTCGCGCGCCGACGAAGGGATGTGGACGCTCGACAATCTGCCCGTGAAGCTGCTCAGGGACCACTACGGCTTCACGCCGACCCCCGAGTGGATCGAGCATCTGCAGAAGGCGTCGGTGCGCTTCAACGACGGCGGGTCCGGGGCCTTCGTGTCGAAGGACGGCCTGGTCCTGACCAACCATCACGTGGCCCTGGGCCAGCTCCAGAAGATGTCCACGCCGGAGAAGGACTACGTGAAGGAAGGCTTCTTCGCGCGCAAGGCCGCCGGGGAGATCAAGTGCCCGGACCTGGAGATCAACATCCTGGTTTCCATGGAGAACGTGACGGCCCGGGTGCTCAAGGCGGTGGACCCGAAATCCTCCGACAAGGACCAAAACGACCAGCGCAAGGGCGAGATTTCGCGCATCACCAAGGAGTCTTCCGACGAGACCGGCCTGCGCGCGGACGTGGTCGAACTGTATCAGGGCGGGGAGTACTGGCTGTATCTATACAAGAAATACACCGACATGCGCCTGGTCATGGCGCCCGAGCTTCAGGCCGCGTTCTACGGCGGCGACCCGGACAATTTCACCTACCCGCGCTACGCGCTCGACTTCGCCTTCTTCCGCGTCTACGAGGAGGACAAGCCCGTGCGCCCGGAGCACTTCCTCCAATGGTCGGCGGACGGCGCCGCGGACGGGGAGTTGGTGTTCGTCACCGGCCATCCCGGCCACACCGACCGCCTGCTGACCGTCGTCCAGCTCCAGAGCGAGCGCGACCTGGGCCTGCCGCTCTATCTCGAGGTCGCCCGCAAGAAGCGCCGGGACTACTACGATTATTCGGCGCGAGGCGTCGAGCAGGCCCGGCGTTCGAAGGACCGCATCTTCGGAGTCGAGAACGCGCTCAAGGCCGTCGGCGGCGAGTACGAGGGCCTGCTGGAGCCGAAGCTGCTTAAGTCCAAGTCCGAGGACGAGGCCGCGCTCAAGAAGTCCGTCGCCGACTCGAAGGATCCGGACGTCCAAGCCGCCGCCTCGTCGTGGGACAAGATCGCCGCCGCGCAGAAGAAGCACGACGCGCGCCGCGTCCAGTTCACCTACCGCCGCTTCGACCCGACCAAGGTCGCGGGCATCGCGTCGACCATCGTGCGCTACGTCGCCGAGGT
>CAIQSZ010000186.1 GCA_903874575.1 uncultured Elusimicrobia bacterium | reverse complement strand
GTCACGACATGGCCTTAGGGCGGTTCTTGACCGCGCCCGGGTTGATCATGTCCCCGCGCGCCCGACATCTACATGGCCTAAAGACCTACATTTATATAGGTCTTTAGGCCCAATTCCCTCAGACTGCAAGGGACGGTGGACGCGAAAACGAATCAATGCGACGATATCGTCGTGTCTTTTAGGAGTTCGAGGCGGTCGCCGGCGAGGCGGTAGACCGCCGAGGGCAGGAACCTGGCGGTGCCGCGCCCGCCGCAAGGAGGTTGCTCGTCGCTCGCGGCCAGTTCGACGACCTCTCCCGCCGAGGTCCGAGCGTAGCCGAGGCGCTCGAGGCCGCAACACGCGCCGACGTCGGCCAGAGGCCCGTCATCCTCGCGGACGCTCAAGACCCGTAGGAGGATCTTCCCGGACGCCGCGGTCGCCGAAACCACCCGCGGGCAGGCGTCGGACGGCGTCGGCTCCGCCGCCGAGTCGTCCAGGTAGTAGTCCTTGCCCCTTTTCGAGCCGATCAGGAGCAGGCAGGCCGCGGAAGCCCCTCCCCCCATCGGCAGCGCCACGCCGGACAGAATCTTAGGCAAGTCCTTCAACGGACACGGCTTGCGAGTGAAAGCGCTCGATTCTCGATCCGCCGCTTTTTGGCACAGGACCGCGTTGTGCTCGATGGCCTTGACGACGGCGGCGTCGTCGTCGAAGCCGAATTCGGCGTAACCTAAGGGAGGCGAGGGACGCCGCAGGGGCGCAAGCGTGCGCAGGCACTCCAGCGGATCGCCGCCCTTGAGGTAGGCCAGCGCCTTTTCGCTCTCCACGCGAAAGAAGCTCTCGTTCAACTCCCGCGGACGGTCGTGCCCGGGAGCCAGATCGCAACGGCGCTCCAAAGCGCTGAAAATGCCGCGTGCCTTATCGAATTCCCCTTTCTCATAGAGAATTTCGAACTCGGAGCGCGCCGCCTCGATGCGCTCAAGCGCGCAGGATTCCCGCGCGAGCGCGGCGGCGAGCGCGGAATTCACGGCTATGATGAACGCGAGGGCTATCATTCCAATGACGCAGCCACGAGCGCGGGCGGGTTATGACTCGAGCGCCTTCAGCAGCTTGTCGCGCCGCTGGGCGCTGAGCATCAGCACGAACGAGCAGTCCGACGACAAGTCCTCCGACTGCATGCACACGTAGGCCATCAGCACGAAGGCCTTGCCCGAGCGCTCGAATCTGTTCGGCGCGTCCCTAACGAGATTCTGCCGCTTGCCGACGGAGTTGCTGGGCGCGGACAGGAAGAACACATCGCCGCACGCGTCCGCCAAAGTGTTGGCGACGGCATGCACGATCACGTTGGCGATCTCCGCCAACGTGTTCTGAACCCAAAATTCGCTCATCTCCGGCTTGGACTTCGCTTTCGACGCGAACGCCTCCACCAGGCGGGCGCTGTTCGTCTTAGGGAACATGACCAAAAAGACTCCGCCGGGCATGGCGAAGTAACTGCCATGCTGTTCGTGATCGGGACCGGCGCCCGCGTCCAAGAGTTTATCGGCGGACACCTCTCGGATGGAGACGGTCTGCGTCTGCCATGCCGTGCCCGAGAGAGTGGCCAGCCGCTCGGCGCTTTCCGATACGCCGTTCTCGACAAGACGCAGCAGCGCCTTGCCGGCCTCTTCGGAGATCATGACTGCGTGGCCCGCGCCAGCGCGGCGGCCAGCGCGACCGGCTCGATCGGCTTGCCCAGGAAGCCCGCGGCGCCGGAGGCCAGCGCGAACTCGACGACTTTCTTCTGCGAGTTGGCCGACACGATCAGCACGCGCGCGGCGGGATCCTGCTCGCGCAAAGCCTTAAGGACGCTCAGGCCGTCCTCGTTCACCAGAGAGAGGTCGAGCGTGACGACGTCGGGCCGAAGTTCGCGGAAGGAGGCGAGAGCCTGAGGCTGGTCCTCGGCTTCGCCGACGACCGCGTGGCCCGCCTGTTCCAAATAGCCGCGCAGAATGAAGCGCATCGGAGGGCTGTCGTCTACGATCAGGACGCGGAGTTGCGCAGCCATATCTTTCTTATCCCCCAGGAATATTAGTCGAGAGGATGGCCCGGAAGCCCCGTCCTGTCAAGGCCCGGCCGCATGACGGAGCGCGAGCCGGCCCCCGCCGCGTCCGGCGGGAGCCCCTTCTCAGGCCCGGGCCGAGGGCGCGCCCGCCTGGCGCCAGCGCTCCAGGACCAGTTCCGTCGCCGCGGCGCGAGCCTGCGCGGTCACCGGGTGCGCCACGTCGAACCAGCGGTCCGCCGCGCTCCCCTTGCCCTTCTCCGCCGGAAACACCACGAACGGCTCGTCGTCGCCCGGTTCCTCGCGTTTGAGCACGCGGATACCCTTGATCACGAACGCGTCCGCGATCAGAAGTTCCGCGAACGCGAGAAGCTTCGTCGGCCTGTCCGACGCATCCGCGAACGGACGCACGCGCGCTTCCAGCTTCGGCAACATCGTCTCCATGAATCCTCCTGTCAGGCTCCGGCGTCCGAAGACGCCGGGGAGGATACGATGAAGGACCCGGGAAAGTTCCCCTATTTTTTCTTCGCCTTGTCGCGACGCCGCGCCGGGGCGTTCTTCGCCGCGGGCCGACGCGCCGCCGGACGCGCCTCGCCGGCCAGCACGCGCAGGAGGTCCATCGTGCTGACGATCCCCGCCAGCTTGCCGTCGCGAGTGACCAGCATGCGGTGGATGTGGCGCTCCAGCATGGCTTTGGCGGCGGCCGCGACGGAAGTGTTCTCGTCGACGGCGATGGCGCCGGGCGTCATGATGCTCTCGGCGCTGGAGGCCGCCGCCCCGGCTTCCGGCGCGCCCTCGGCCGGTTCGGGCTCGACCTGGAAGCGCGAGACGCCGGAAGGCGGCGAACGATGGGCGAACATCAGGTCGGTCTGCGAGACGACCCCGAGGACGGTCCCGTCCTCGTCGACGACCGGCGCGCCGCTGATGCAGCGCTGCCTGAACAAGTCCGCGACCTCGGACACCGGCAGATCGCACGGAACGGTCACGACGTCCTCGCTCATGACATCCTTGACCAGCATAAGCCCCCCTTATTCTACGGCCGCAGGCGGCCCGGCCGTCCTAACGGTCGTAAGCAACGACTCAGCCGCGCTCGTAGCGGGACCGGACCAGCCCGCTCGGGAAGGCCCGGCTGGAAACGAGCTTGAGGCTGCGCTCGCGGCGGCCTCGCTTGAACAGCGGAACGCCTGCGCCCAGAAGAACGGGGACGGTCGAGACGACCAAGACGTCGACGAGATCCTTCCCGAGCAGGGCGTGCGCGGTCCGGGCGTCGCCCTCGATGACGACGTCCCCGCCGGTCGCCTTGAGCAGCTTCGCCAGACGCTTGGCCGGATCGCCGGAGCCCAGCGGGACGGGCTCGCCCTCGTCGTCGGGAACCTCGAACGCCCCCCGCGGGGAAACGTAGCCGTCGACGCTGGCCGCGACGCGCAGGATCACGCGCCCCGGCGCGGGCGCGGCGCGAGCGAGCGCGCGCAGGGCCTCTTGGAGCACGACGACGCCCTCGTCTTGGCCCGCGGCGCCCAGGATGCCGCGGCGGCTAAGCGCGAGCGCGGCGGCGCGAACGCGCCCGGGGGGCAGGCGCACCGCCGGAACGTAGGACTCCTCCTCCCCCCAGAGCACGGACAACGCGGGGACGTACAGGCGTCCGCCCAGCGAGAAGCCCGCGTGCCGAAGCAGATGCGACAAGACGCAGACTTCGTCGGAGCTTAGGGCCTCGACGCGGGCGAGGAGGTCCGACAGTTCGGCGACGAGGGCGGTCCTCATCTCCGGCGCGCGCCGCGTGAACTCGCGACGACGCGCGTCGACGTCCTCAGCCATGAGACCACTCGTACGCCGAGCGATGGGCGTCCAGGGAGTCCGCGTGGGCCACGAACTTCTCGTAGACGGAGTTGCGCGCGATGGTGGCGGAGTCGCCGATGACGATGAGACAGCGGCGCGCGCGGGTGACGGCGACGTTGAGGCGGCGCATGTCCCCGAGAAAGCCGATCTGGCCGGCCTCGTTGGAGCGCACCAGGCTCAGGATGACGGCTTCCTTCTCGCGGCCCTGGAAGCCGTCGACGGAACCGATCTCCAGGCCCGCCTCGCGGGCCAGGCTCTTCAGCAGCTTGGCCTGGGCGACGTAGGGCGTCAGAACGGCGACGTCCTTGGGCTTCAGGCCCGAGGCGAGAAGCTCGCGCAGGATCTTCACCGCCAGCTCGGCCTCGCCTCGGTTCTCGCGGCTCTCGAGCAGCTCGTTCCACTGTTCGTCGAAACCGGCGCCGGCGGTGTCCACGTAGGTCACGGGCTTGCCGGTCAGCGGCGTGGACGCGACGCCCGGCAGCTCGTCGGCGACGTGCTGGGCGACGCTCTCGTCGGCGATGAGCTGGCCGTCGTAGAAGCTCTCCGACGGGAAACGCATGATGTCCTCGTGCATGCGGTACTGGACGCGCAGGAGCGTCTGCACGCTCGACGGCAGGAGGTCCTTCAGGCGGTCGAACAGGGTCACGGCCAGGCCGCCCTCGGCGGCTTCCTTCGAATAGATGGTCGGCGGCAGCTGGTGGGCGTCGCCGGCGAACACGGCCTTCTTGGCCATGATCAGCGGGACCCATGACAACGGCTCGGCGGCCTGGGAGGCCTCGTCGAGCACGACCAAGTCGAAGTCGCCCTTCACGAAACGCTTGGAGATGCCCGCGTGCGTGCCCAGCACCACGTTGGCCGAGGCGACGATGCGGCGCTGGATCTCGAACTCCAAATCGCGCGCCTCCCGCCACAGCCGGCCGACCTCGCGTTCGCGCGCCTGGCGCTCGTCGTATCCCAGCTGGGCCCGCCCCATGCGCGACTTGCGGTGGATCAAGCGCTCGCGCAGGGCGTCGAGCTCCTTGACCTGCCGGTACAGAGGCTCTTCCTCGGTCTGCGCGGCCAGGTTGCCGTGGCGCAGGCTCTCGAGGGTGCGGGCGGGATGTCCCAGGCGCACGACGCGCAGGCCGGTCTCCAGCAGCTTCTCCAAAATATTATCGACGGCGATGTTCGACGGCGCGGTGGCGAGCACGCGCTCCCCGCGCGAGACGTGCTGGCGGATGATCTCGACCAGCACGGTCGTCTTGCCGGTGCCGGGAGGGCCGTGGACCAGCGCGACGTCGTCGGCCGCCATCGCGCGCTTCACGGCGTCCTGCTGATACTCGTTGAGCGTGCCGTTGTAGAAGACGACCTTCGGCATCCGGGAGCGCTGCGGCTGCGTCTCGCCGAGGAATATCTCGCGCAGGACGGACAGGCGCGAACGCTTGGACTCGGCCGCCGTGATCAGCGCCTTGCGCATGCGCTGGTAGGTCGCGTCGGAGCCCAACAGGTCGATCTGGCTGGCGCCGCGGAATTCCTCTTCGGGGCCGCCCGGAGCGTTCAGCGCGACGGTGACGCGGTACTCCTCGACTTTATAAAGCGTGCCCTCCGCGGCGCGCGGCTCGACGCCCGCGGGAAACGTGAGCAGGACGTTGTCGCCGGCGTTCATCGCGTGAAACGGGGACAGGTCCTCGCCCTTCGGCGGGCGCGAGAAGACGTACATCGTCATCCCGCCCATCCCGCCTTCCACGCCTTCCAGCGTGAGGCCGCTCACCGTCTTGCCCAGCGCCTCGCGCTGAGCGACCGGGAACTTGCGCAGTTCGCGCAGGTTCTCCGTCTTTTCGGCCTCCCGCTCGAGGTCGATCAGGGTCCGCAGGCGTTCGAAGTGTTCTTTACCGTCCATCTCGGGGCTATCCTACCAATTGCGCCCCGCCGCCGGGGTTATTTTCGCCCCGAGGGCCCCGCCCAGGCTGAAGGAAAGCATCGAGATCGAGCCGTTCTGCACGCCCTCGTGCTCGATGCGCGGGACTTCCGTCTCGTCGGCCGCGCCCAGGACGTACAGCATCGGGTCGTAGTGGTCGGTCGTGGGGACCGCGAGGCGGCCCGACGGCGCCGCGCCGACGTCCCCCGCCAGCGCGTCGAAGTCGCGCGCCCGCAGGCGCTCCTTGACCCAGGCCTCGAACTCCAAGGCCCAGTCGAGCGGCCGAGCGCGGTCGGAGAAATCGACGCGGCTCAGGTTATGGACGACGTTGCCCGAACCGACGATCAGCACGCCTTCCTCGCGCAGGGCGCGCAGCCTCGCGCCGACCTCCAGGCGGCGCCGCGCGGACCCGCCCGCGTCCACGCTGAGCTGGACCACGGGAACGTCGGCCTTCGGGTAAAGGAACTTAAGCGCCGTCCACGCGCCGTGATCAAAGCCGCGCTGCGCGTCGACGCCGCAGTCCGGGCCCAAGGCCTCGCGCACCCGCGCGGCCAGCGCGGGACAGCCGCGCGCGGGATACTCCTCCCGGTACAGCGCCTCGGGAAAACCGGCGAAGTCGTGGATGGTCCGCGGCCGCTCCGCGCCGGCGACCCGGTCCCCCCGCGTCAGCCAGTGCGCCGAGACGCACAGCACCGCCCGCGGCCGCTCCAGCCGCTCGCCCAGCGCCGAGAGCGCGCGGGTCCAGGCGTTGTCGGCGAGCGCGTTCATCGGCGAGCCGTGGCCGACGAACAGCGCGGGCTGGCGGGCAGTCTTCTCGCTCATTTGTAACTATTATAGTCACATATCAACGATCCGTCAAGACGGCGCGATTTGGTATTCTGCGGTCATGAGGCTCCCGCGCCTGCCGCGCGTCCCCGGACTGTTCAAACGGCGCCCGTTCGCCGGCTCCGGGGACTTCTCCTGGGACGGCGACGAGTACGTCCCCGGCAACCGCGTCGCCCTGTTCGTGCGCGGCAAGGAGCTGTTCCCGTCGATGGCGGAAGCCATCGAGGGCGCCTCCCGCTCGGTCAACCTGGAGATGTATATTTTCGAGGGGACCATCACCGCGCGGACCTTCGCCGAACTGCTGGCCAAGAAGGCCCGCCAGGGCGTGCGGGTGAGGCTGATCTACGACTCGGTCGGCTCCATGGAGATCGACCCGGCCCAGGTCACTTCGATGCGCAACGCGGGCGTGCAGCTGCTGGAGTACCATCCGGTCGCGCCTTGGCGGCCGCGCTGGGCGTGGAACAAGCGCGACCACCGCAAGCTGCTGGTCTGCGACGGCCGGATCGCGTTCGCGGGCGGCGCCAACATCTCCGACGAGAACGCGCCCGCCGACCTGGGCGGCGGCGACTGGCGCGACGCGCACGTGCGCGTGGAAGGCCCGACGGCCTACGACCTGGACCGCCTGTTCCGCACGGTCTGGTTCAACGAGACGGGGCGCTGGTTCGAATCGGAGGGCGACCCCGCCTCCCGACCGGGCGCGGCGAGCGTGCGCGTCGTGGCGAACTCGGAGCTGCTGAACCGTTTCGTGATCCGCGAAGCCTATCTCAACGCCCTGCGCGCGGCCCGGGAGGAGGTG
This sequence comes from uncultured Elusimicrobia bacterium, assembly GCA_903874575.1. Classification (GTDB taxonomy): domain Bacteria; phylum Elusimicrobiota; class Elusimicrobia; order UBA1565; family UBA9628; genus GWA2-66-18. Next base: position 7,582 of record CAIQSZ010000186.1, on the reverse strand, counting down.
TCCATCGCCAACGCGTACTTCATCCCGACCTGGCACATCCGGCGCGCCCTCGCGCAGGCGGCGCGGCGCGGAGTCGCGGTCCGCATCCTGGTGCCCGGGACCTCGGACTCCAGCTCGGTCTGGCACGCGATGCGCTCGAAGTACGACTACCTGCTCGCGCGCGGCGTGCGCATCTTCGAATGGCAAGGGCCCATGATGCACGCCAAGGCCGTCTGCGTGGACCGGCATTGGTGCTCGGTGGGAACCTACAATCTCGACCACCGCAGCCTGATGTTCAACTTGGAAGTGAATCTGAACATCCTGGACCGGGAAACGGCGCGCGCGCTGGCCGCGCAGTTCGAGCGCGGCCTGGAGGGCTCCCGCGAGATCACCTTGGCCGACTGGCGCCGCCGCTCCTGGATGGATCGCCTCGCCGAGTCGTGGTGGTCCTCCTTCGACTATTTCTTCTGACGCTTCGCCGCGCCGCGGGCGGAGGAATGTGATATCCTTCCCGTCCTCATGAAGCTCCTGTACCTGATGCGCCACGGCCACTCCCCCTCGACGCAGGAGTCGGGGGCGGCGTCCGACGCCTCGCGGCCTCTCTCGGATAAAGGCCTGCGGGACGCCGCGCATGTCGCCCGCGAACTGGCCGCCCGCGGCGCCCGGCCGTCCCTGGTGCTCCATTCGCCCTTGACGCGCGCCGCGCAGACCGCCGCCGTCGTCGCCGCCGCGCTGGGACTGGCGCCGGAGACGCTCAAGGCCCTCGACAACACCTTGGCCGCCGACAAGGCTTTCGCGGCCCTGCGCGCGCGGGCGGACGCCGTCGAGGAAGTGCTGGCCGTCGGACATCAGCCGCAGGTCGGAGAGCTGGTCGCGTTCCTGACCGACGAAGCCTTCGAGTTCCGTCCCGCGGGCGCGGCCGCCGTCGCGCTGGAGCCGACTCCGCGCCTGCTCTGGGCGTTCAACGCCGACGAATTGGGCTGATCCGCGCGATGGACCGCCCGAACCGCCGTCTTCCGGCTCCCGAGGACGCGCCCGCTGCGCTCACCTCGCGCCAGGTCCTCGCCGTCCCGGCCGCCGCCTTCGCCGCCTCGTTCGTCCTGGTCGCGAGCGGCCCGGGACGCTTCTTCGTCCAGGCGGGCCTGTCCATGCAGCTGCACGAGTTGGGCCACGCGCTGGTCTGCTGGCTGGGCGGACGGGTCGCGATCCCGATTCCGCTGATCACGCTCTCGCTCAGCCGCGACCGTTCCTGGCCGCTGGCCGCGGCGGTGACGGCGGGCCTGACGTTCCTGCTCCGGCGCGCGTGGGAGGAAGACTGCGCGGCGTTCGGCGCGGCGTGCGCCGCCGCGCTGCTCCTGCAGGCGAAGCTGACGTTGTTCACGACGCCGGACGCGCTGGATTTCTGGGTGGCGTTCGGCGGCCTGGGCGGCGAATGCTGCGTCGCGGCGCTGCTGGTCGCGCTCTACTTCGCGCGCTGGCCCGGCTTCACGCGCTGGCCGGCGTACCGGACCCTCTTCCTGTTCATCGGCGCGTGCGTGCTGTGGTCCAGCCTGCGGCGCTGGCGCGAGGCGTCCGCCGATTTCGAGAAAGTCCCGTTCGGGAGCTTCTTCGGCGGCGACGGCGACGTGGAGGTCATGCTGGCGGGGGGCTGGACGGTGAACGCGCTGGCGGCGCATTATCTGCGGCTGTCGTGGACGTGCGTGGCGGCGTGCGCGCTCGCCTGGGCGTGGGCCGCGCGCGGCTTCATGAGCCCCCGGCGCCCCCCGGCGGAATTGCTAGACTGAGCTTATGTCCGCGAGACGTCGCCGGCGGTCGGACCTCAGCGAGTCGCGCCCCTTTTGGCGCGGCCTCTCCCATTACTACCTGTACCCCGCGATAGGCGCGGTCATGGGCCTGGGCTCCCCCATCGGCGCGCTCGCCCTGCGCTTCTGGCTGGCCGCCCCCGTCCCAAGCCAAGCCTGGGCGCGCGGCGAGCTTTCGGGGAACCTCGCGTTCTACGCGTACATGGGCGTGGGCTCCGTGCTGGCGTTCACGCTCTTCGGCGTTTTGATCGGGGTGCATTCGGAGCGGCAGCGCTTCAGCAACCGCCTGCTGTCGGCCCGCGTGGAGGAACTCCACCTTAAGTCCGTGACCGACTCCCTCACCGGCGCGTTCACCTACGGCTACCTCTACGAGGTGATGGAAATCGAGATCCAGCGCGCCCGGGCCGGGAAGCTGCCGCTGTCGTTGATGCTGATCGACATCGACGAGTTCAAGCGCATCAACGACGGGCACGGCCACCTGTTCGGCGACCGCGTGATCAAGGAGACCGCCGAGACCGTCTCCGCGCACGTGCGCGCCGCCGACATCCTGGGCCGCTACGGCGGCGACGAGTTCGTCGTCATCATGCCCGGCGCCGACGAGGCCACCGCGGCCCGCGTCTCCGAGCGCGTGCGCGCGGGCATCGCCAAGAACGGCTACATGGCCACGGTCAGCATCGGCATCGGAACCTTCGACGGTCGGCAAGAGCTCAAGCCCGCGGACCTCCTGCACGAGGCCGACATGAACCTCTACCAAGCCAAGCGCGACGGCCGCAACTGCGTGCGCTCCCGGCACGACGACACGGACAAGCCCCAGCGCCGCCATAACGACCCGAAATGACGGACGCGATCATGGAAAAATGTCCGAACTGCCCGCATGAACTGATCCGGCACGAGGGCGGGCGGGAGTGCGCGGAACCGGGCTGCGGCTGCATCATCGACGCGAAAGGTTCGGCGTCGCTGGGGCAAGGAACCCGCTTGTCCACGCTGAACAAGACGATGCCGCCCGAGCCGTTCTGGCGGCGGCAGGAGCGCTCGCGCTCCGGGAAAAAGCCGGCGGACCTATCGGCGTTCGCCGTCGCGTCCTTGCTCCTGCTCGGCGTCGGGCTAATCGCCCTCTTTTTTCTGGGCCGCTACGTCTCGTCGCTCTGACGGGTTTTCTCCGCCGAGTTCGAACAGTCGTCCTTGAAGTCGCAGCGGCGGCAATACGCGGCGTTCGGTTGGAACCGCCCCGCTTCTATGCCGTCGGCGGCGCCCCTAATCTCGCAAGCCAGGGCGTCCTCGCCGGACGGGTCGTAGGAGGCGCCGACGCGCTCGCCGGCGACGACGGCGTCCATGGTCAGGACGGCGGGGCGCAGCCCCAGGGCCCGCCGCGCGCCCAACGCGTAAAAGCGCATCTGAATGTCGCCGGCGACCTGCGCCGGCGTCGGGACGCCCGGGCCGGTCTTGTAATCGATGATCTCGTAGGCGCCGTCGGGGCCTTGGTCGATGCGGTCGATCTTGCCGCGAACGGTGTGCGGGCCCAAGGGCCAGACGAACTCCTTCTCCACGGCGATGGTGCGCGCGCGGCGCGAAGATTCCTCGCGGTGAAAGCGGGACAAGGCGCGCTCGGCCTTGGCGCGCCAGCGCGCCTCGACGCGCTCGTCGGGATAGCCTTGCGACAGCCACGAAGACCGCAGGCAGTCGAACAGCGCCTCGCGGCAGTCGTCGCCCGACAGGAGCCAGCGCTCGAGCGCGCGGTGAAGGGAGGAGCCGAAGGACGACTTCGGATTCAGCGGGATGCGGCGACCGTCGACGAAAATCAGCTTGTACTTCCAAGGGCACTCGCGGTAAATGCGGAAGCGCGTGAACGAGAGTTCCATCCTACGCGGCCGGGGTTGCCGTGGACGCGGGCGTCGCGGCCGCGGCGCGGTAAAAGTCGACGAAGGTGTCCCCGTACTTCTCGCGGCGGAAGCGCTCCCAGCCCGCGGGAGGCGAGACCTCTTCCTTGACGTGGTGCTGGACGAGGATCAACGCGTCCGGCGCGGGCAGGCCGGCCTCGATCACGCGCGCCAGAGACGGCGTCGAATAGGCCAGCGGTTTGTTCTCCTGGGTGCGGTACGGCGGTCCCAGGTAGATGATGTCGAACCTTGGAAAGCCCGCCCGGTAGCCCACCCATGACAGGTCCTGAAGCACGTCGCCCTGGCCGCTGCGGCCGCGCGCCTGAAGGTTCAGCTCGGCCAGATTCGCGTCGATGACCGCCAGGCAGCGCCTGTCGTAGTCGACGAAGAACGCGAACTCGGCGCCGCGCGACAGGGCCTCCAGGCCGACGGAGCCGGTACCGGCGTACAGATCGAGGAACTTGGCGCCGCCCAGACGGGGGCGAAGGATGTCGAACACCGATTTCTTGATGCGCGACGAGATCGGCTTGACGGGCAGATCCTTGGGAACGCTCTTAAAACGACGGCCGCGGCTGTCGCCGGCCATGATTCGCACGACTTATTATATAGAATAGAGGAGCAATGGCAACTCAAGTCATCGTGGTCGACGACGATCCCATCGTGGGCAACCTGAGCCTGGAACTGCTCAAGGAGGCCGGCCTGTCCGCCGTCCTCATCCAAGACAGCCTGAAAGCGCAGGCCGCCGTCAAAGCCGAGAAGCCGGAATTGGTCATCCTGGACATCCTGATGCCCGGCATCGACGGCCTGACGCTGCTGCACCGCCTGAAGACCGATCCTGAAACCGCCGGCATCCGCGCCATCATCGTCTCCGGCAAGTCGTTCGAGGCCGAGAAAACCCGCGCGCGCCAATACGGCGCCGAACTGTTCATCGAGAAGCCCTACGACGTGGACAGCTTCGGCAAGCAGGTCGCCGCATTCCTCAAACCCTCCGGCGCCGACGCTCCAAGACAGGCGGTCGAAAATCTCCCCTCGCTCCCGCCGCCCGCCCGGGCGGACCTCAAGCTCTCGGTCTGGGGATGCCGCACCGGAACGGCGGGCCCCGCGACGGGGGCGGCCGCCTCCCGCTACGGCTGGCGCACGCCATGCCTCTCCATCGAGCTTGAGAAGAGCCTGATGATCTTCGACGCCGGCTCCGGCATCGGCCCGCTGGGCGACGAGCTCCGCAAGAACCCCCGCGAGAACAAGGACCTATGGCTCTTCCTCACCCATTTTCACCGCGACCACATCCAGGGCCTGGCCGACTTTTCATGCGCGCGGGACGCCGCGTACACCCTCAACGTGGTCGGCACCGGCGAACCCCACAAAAGCCTGGAGGCGATGCTGGCCGAAGCGTTCGAGCCGGCCTTCGGCGCCGAGGGCCCTCCCTGCCGCATCGAGCTGTACGAGGTCATCGAGCAGACCTACGAGATCCTGCCCGGAGCGCGGCTGACCGCGTTCTTCTCCAATCATCCCGGCGCCACTCTCGGCTTCGTGCTTCATGCCCAGAATAAGAAGATCGTCTACTGTCCCGACGGCGAGGTATACGGGGAGGCCGCGACCGCGCTCCAGGACTACGATGAGAAGCTGGGCGGCCTGATCCGCGACGCCGACGTCCTGGTTCACGACGGCAGGTTCACCGACGAGGACTACAAGAAAAATCGCAACTCCGGGCACTCCAGCTTCATGGCGGCCGTCGACTTGGCGGGGCACAACAAGATCAAAAAGCTTCTCCTGGTCCACCAGGACGCCCGCTACGACGACAACGAGCTGGACCGGATGGCCGAAGCCGCCGAAGCGCGCGTGGCGGAGCGCGGCTACGCGATGAAGGTCCTCGTCGGGCGCGAAGGGCTGGACCTCAACGTCTGACGGTCAGGCGCCCGCCGCCAGGCCCAAAAGCCGCCGCAGGACCGAGATCACGCGCTCGTCGCGCGGGAACCACCACGGGTCGGGCATGTCCGCGGGCCACTCGTGCGCGAGCACCGACTGCGCCTGCGTCAGGGCGAGCAGGCCCTCGTCTCCGTGGCGGCGCCACAAACCGCTCGACTTGACCCCTCCGAACGGCATCGAGCCGTACGCGTAGTGCGTGCCGGGCTCGTTGATGCCGATCATGCCGGCCTCCAGCGACGCGGCCAGGCTCTCGGCGCGGTCGGGGTCCGTCGTCCACACGCTGGCGGCCAGGCCCCAGGGACCCGCGTTGGCCAAAGTCACGGCCTCCTCCGCGCGTTCCACCTTCATGATCGCAAGGACCGGGCCGAAGGTCTCCTCGGTCATCACCAGCATGTCGGGTTTGGCCCCCAGCACCAGCGCCGGGGCCATCCTCAGGCCCTCCCGGTCCAGCACGCCGCCGCCGATCACCACGGCGCCCTTGCGGCGCGCGTCGTCCAGCTGGGCCTGCACGCGTTCCAGCAGGGGCGGGAAGGCGAATCGAGAAACCTCGGCGTCCGCGGCGGCGCCGAGCCTCAGCGCGGCCGCGCGGGCCTTCACTTTTTCGACGAAGGCGTCATGGATCGCGGACTCCACGTAGACGCGCTCGACGCCGACGCAGACCTGCCCCGCGTTGGCCATGCCGCCCCACACCGCGCCCGCCGCCGCGCGCTCCAACGCCGCGTCGGCGCATACGATCATGGGGTGCTTGCCGCCCAGCTCCAGGACGGCCGGCTTCAGCCGGGCGGCCGCGCGGGAGGCGACCAGCGCGCCGATCTTCGCCGAGCCGGTGAACAGGACCATGTCCGAGCCGTCGACCACCGCCTCTCCCGCCGCCGCGCCGCCGGAAACCACGGTCAGCAGGCCCTCGGGCAGAAGGCCGGTGGCCGCGACCGCGGACTCCAGCCACAGGGCGGTGCGGGTGGCCCATTGCGACGGCTTGAGCAGGACCGCGTTGCCGGCCAGCATGGCGCAGAACGAGTCGCCGAACGGAATCAAGAACGGCATGTTCCACGGAGCGACGACGCCGACCACGCCTCTCGGCAGACGCCGCACGCTGGCCCGCTTATTAGGGAGGAACCACGGCATCCCGGCCGAGCGCTCGTCCAGGATGCGCTGAGCGTTGGCGGCGAAGTAGCGGACCAGCAGGGACGCCGCGCCGAACTCCACCAGTTCCGCCTCCAGGGGCGGCTTGCCGCTCTCCTCGCGGATGACGGCCAGGGCCTCGGCGCGGCGCTCGTTCAGCGAGGCCCAGACCGCGGTCAGCGCCTCCACGCGCCGCGCCGTGCCGACGCGACGCCACGCGAGGGCGGCGCGGCGGGCCGCGACGATCCGGCGCTCGCGCTCTTCCGGCGCGAGGTCGGGCGCGGGGCCCAGCAACCCCCCGTCGGTTTCCGCTCGCTCGTCCTTCATCGCAGAAGCGCCTCCAAAGGGACGTCCAGCGGCGGCCAGTCCTTGGACGCCGGATCCGAGTAGTGCCACCATTCCTCGGCCAGAGACGCGAAACCCGCGGCCTCCATGGCCGTCCTCAGCGCGCGCGCCTCGGCGGCGCGGGTCGCGGGAACGCCCTTGGCGCCGTGCGCGGCCTTCGGGCCGAACTCGTCGAACTCGCAGGGCATGGCGACGGGCCGGCCCGCCGCGTCGGCCAAGCCCGCGTCCACCGCGCCGCCCCGGTTGTGGGCGGAGCCGCGCGCGGGATCGGCCACGAAGCGGCGGTCGGGTTTCGCCGCCCACAGAAGTTTTTGGACCGAGAGCGGACGGTAGGCGTCGTAGATCACGAGCCGGCGGCCGCGCGCGCGCAGGAGGGCCGCCGCCTTCGCCAGCTTAACCGCGGTGGAGCGGCGCAAAAACGCCGCGGGCGCGGGATAGAGCGCGCGGCCTAGGAAATTCCGGTCGGAGGCGTAGCGCACGTCGAGGACCGCGTCGACGACGAGCGAGCGCGCGTCGACGAGCGGGTCCACG
>CAIQSZ010000185.1 GCA_903874575.1 uncultured Elusimicrobia bacterium | reverse complement strand
CGCTGGCGGGCGCGCTGTACTTCACCGCGTACAGCGGCGCGCAGGAAGGCTCCCCGCGCAGGCGCGCTCACGCGTTCGGGGTTCTTTTGGAGGAGCGCCTGTTCGGGCCCGGCTGCCCGGCGGTCCTTCTCTGGAAGGAGCGCCTCTCCTTCATGCGCGACGTGAAGCATTGGTCTCAGATGCTTCTCATCGTGGGGCTGGTCTTCGTCTACTTGTTCTCCATCCGGCGCCTGCCGTTGGATTCCCCCGACCTGCGCAGCCTCGTCTCGTTTCTCAACGTCGGCACGGCGGGCTTCGTCATCGCGGCGCTGGGCCTGCGCTTCACTTTCCCGTCGGTGAGCCTGGAGGGGCGCGGCTGGTGGATTCTCAAATCCTCGCCCATGACCGTGTCTCAGATCATGCGTCAGAAGTTCATCTTTTCCGTCGTTCCGACCTTGACCGTGGCGCTGATCCTGGGCGGCATGACCAACTGGATACTGGACGCGGACGCGTTCACCGCGCGCCTGTCGCTGCTGGCGTTGTGCGTGGCGGCCGCCGCCATCTGCGCGATGGGCATCGGCTTCGGCGCGCTGTTCCCGCGCTTCAACGTGGAGAACATCCACCAGATCGAGTCCTCGGTGGGCGGCTTCGTCTACATGGCCGCCTGCCTGTTTTACGTCGGCGCGACCGTCGCCGTCCTGGCCGCGCCCATGCAGATGCACTTCCAAGAGCGCTTCGGCCGGATTGGAGCCTGGGACTGGCGCGTCGCCGCGCTCGCGGGCGTCGGCTGGCTGGCGTTGAACGCGGCCGCCTTCGTCGTGCCGTGGGCGTCGGGCCTGCGCGCCCTGGAGAGATATGAAGAATAGCCTGTTGGCCGCCATGCTGCTGCTGTCCGCGCCCGCGTCCGCCGCGGGTCCGCGCGTCGCCGTCGTCATCGACGACTTCGGCCTGACCTATCCCAAGGACGAGCCCGACGACGCCTGGATGAAGCTTAAGTTCCCGCTCACCTTCGCCGTCATGCCCGTCTCCCCGCGCTCCACGCAGGCCGCCAAGGCGACGAAGGCCGCCGGCCACGAATTGATCATTCATTATCCGTTCGACAAGTACCAGAAGCTGGAACTACCGGCGGGCCGCGTCTCGCCCGCGGACCTCAAAAGCGTGACCGCTCTGCTGGAGAAGGCCTTCGCGCAGATTCCGGGGCCGGTCGGCCTCAACAACCATCAGTCCTACCGCGGCACCATGAACCGGCCCATGATGGCGGCGTTCATGAAGCTGTTGAAGCCGAAGGGCGTCTATTTCCTCGACAGCCACGTCTCGCCGAAATCCATCGCGTACGACGAGGCCAGGAAGGCCGGCATCCCGGCGGCCGTCAACGGTATCTTCCTGGACGGCACGCACGAGCCGAAAGGACGCCGCGCGAAGGATCCGAAGGTTCTGGCGGAGGCCGTCGCCAAGGACAAGGCCGTCTGCGTGCACTGGCTGCGCTACTCGGCCGCCCAGGCGCGCAAGCACGGCTCCGCGGTCGCCATCGGGCATCACTACTTCCACGGAACCTACGAGTGCCTGGCCGACGAGGTTCCGAAGCTTCAGGCCGAGGGGGTGGAGTTCGTCTTCGCCTCGGCGCTCGCGAAGTAAGCCGGAGAAATCGGTAGCGGCGGTGGGAGTCGAACCCACAAGAGGTTGCCCTCGAGCGATTTTGAGTCGCTTGCGTCTGCCAGTTCCGCCACGCCGCCGCTGGCATGATTCTATATCATTTGCCGTCCGGATGAGACGGCGCCCGTCCCGTTATTGGCTGTCGCTGACGACCGCCCCGCCGGTGGGGATTAGTTTGAGGGCTTCATCTATCTGCGTCATGAGATCACTTACATCCGCTATCGCTGCATCGTATGTTCCAGAATTATCGGCGGGGTGAGCATCGTGGTACGCTGTCAAGGCGTTGTTGAGTCTGTATAGATTAAGATGCGCCATTTTCAATTTGTCGGATACACCGTGCGTATCCGTTGGAGAGTCATTCGAGATGCGTTTGGCCTCAAAGAGAGCGCCTCCCTCGGTGTAGCTAGCATCAGTCCCCGATCCAGTCTGTCTCCCCGCATAGACGAGATTGCTCAGGACTGCGGGCAAAGAGTTTGCATCGTTGCGCGGAATCTGCCAGGAATCATCGGTTCTGTACTGCG
>CAIQSZ010000184.1 GCA_903874575.1 uncultured Elusimicrobia bacterium | reverse complement strand
TCCGCGGCCTTGCGCAAGACGGGCGCGGTCGTCCCGCCCGGCTACGAGACCGGCTCTGATGTCGTGCTCATCGCTTTCGGCGACCGCTCGATCGGGCCCGACGGCCAGGAGCAGGCGGCGGCGGACGCTTTTGAGGTCGCCTTGTTCGGACGCGGGATCCAAGCCAAGGACGCCGACGACCGGCTTTCGCCGATCTCTCCCCCGCTGAAAGGCCGCGGTGAGGCGGAAGCCGTCGCTTCCGCCGCCCGAGGACCGTGGGGCTGGATGACGGCGGGTCGCGTCGGGTCGTACGCGCATCGGGAGCCGGAGAGCGGAGGCTGGAAAGCGGGCGCGCGCCTGAACGTGGCGCTCTACGAGCTCGGCGGCTCCACGGAGCCGGCCCGCGTCGAGACGTCGGGCGACGTGATCGACGTCTCGTCCGCAGCCGCCGTGACGCGGGCCCTGGAGGAGGCCGCCCAGGAGGCCGCGGCGCGCGTCGAGGGGAAAATCGTCGCTTCGCGTCGCGGGCGCGCGACGATCGGCGTCCTGGTCTCCGGGCGCAAGGACCCGGCGTTCCTTCTCAGGCTTATAGGGGACCTGCGCCGCGTGCCGGACGTCATCGGAGCCTCGCTCGTATCCTGGGATTCTCTTGATTCAATGGCCTTGATCCATGCCTATTCGGCGGGGCCGAAGGTCGACGTGCTCGCGGCGTATCTTCTCCGCGCGGACCCGTCCTTGCGCCTGGGCGCCATCGAGACCGATTCCGGCCGCCTGACGGTCGAAGGGCCCGAGATCGCCCCGTCGCAAGACCGTGGGTGGCCGTGAAATGCTCGCGCGCGTGAACAGCATCGGCTTGCGCGGGGTGGACGGCTTCCCCGTCGTCGTCGAACTCGATCTGGCGGGCGGACTGCCCGCCTTCACGACCGTCGGCTTGCCCGATCATGCGGTCAAGGAATCTCGCGAGCGCGTCGCTTCCGCGGTGCGCAACTCCGGCTTCAAGTTCCCGTCCCGCCGCATCACCGTCAACTTGGCGCCGGCGCGTCCGCGAAAAGAAGGCAGCCACTACGATCTGCCCATCGCCTTGGCCCTGCTGGCGGCCTCAGGCCAGGCTTCTTGCGGCGAGTGGGAGACGAATTGGTGCTTCATCGGCGAACTGTCCCTCGACGGTCGCGTGCGTCCCGTGTCGGGGGCGCTCGCCATGGCGGAGCGCGCTCGCGCCGAAGGCTTCCGGGCCATCGTCGTTCCGGAGGAAAACGCGGCGGAGGCCTGCGCGGCGGGTCTGCGGGCCGTCCCCGTCGCCGATCTCCGCGAGGCGGTGTCTTTGCTCGACGGCGGAGCGCTTCGGACCGCGCGCGCCGTTCCGTCGTCCCCGGATGAAAATCGTGCCGGGTCTATCCTCGATCTCGCCGACGTCCGCGGGCAGACCGCGGCCAAGCGCGCGCTCGAGATCGCGGCGGCCGGCGGTCACAATCTGCTCCTCATCGGTCCTCCCGGCATCGGCAAGTCGATGCTTGCGCGGCGTCTGCCCGGACTCATGCCGCCGATGAGCGAGGCCGAGGCCGTCGAGGTTACGAAGGTTCAGTCCGCTTGCGGAAAGCCTCCCTTTGGAGGCCTGGCGCGGACGCGTCCTTTTCGCGCTCCGCACCATGCGTGTTCCGCGGCCGCGCTGGTCGGGGGAGGCCCCTCGGCTCGCGCGGGCGAGATTTGTCTGGCGCACGGCGGGGTGCTCTTTCTGGACGAGCTTGCGGAGTTCCCGCGTCCGGCTCTGGAGGCTCTGCGCCAGCCGCTGGAGGACCGTTCCGTGCGCGTGGCTCGCGCCAAGGACACGTTCGAATATCCGGCCCGCTTCCTCCTTATGGCGGCGACGAACCCTTGCCCGTGCGGTTGGCGCGGCCATCCGCGGCGCGGCTGCTCGTGCGCGGCGCCGCAGGTCGCGCGCTATCTCTCCCGGCTTTCCGGTCCCTTGCTCGACCGTATCGACCTGCAAGTCGAGATGCCGGCCGTGGTTTTCTCGGACTGGGCGTCCGACGGCGTCGGCGCGGAGACCAGCGAGGCCGTCCGCGCGCGCGTGGCCAAGGCGCGGGAACTCCAGCGCGCTCGCCTCGGCGACGGCCCCGCCGCGCTCAATGCGTTCGTTGCGGCTCCCGTCGCCCGAAGGCACGCCCGCCTCGATCTCGCCGGTCTGTCCGTGCTGTCCGCCGCGGAGAGGTCT
>CAIQSZ010000183.1 GCA_903874575.1 uncultured Elusimicrobia bacterium | reverse complement strand
TGCCGGGCAGGAACTGGTCGGGGTTGCCCTGGACGGTGAGCGGGAAACGGTAGGCGGACAGGCGGAAGTAATTATGATGTTCCAGGCAGTGCAAGGCGCGAGCCTCGTCGGCGACCACCAAGCCGTCCTTGATGCGGATCACGCGTTTGGCGCGCGCGGCGATGTGGGGCTCGTGCGTGACCATGATGACGGTGATCCCTTCGGCGTTCAGCGCGTCGAACAGGCCCAAGATGTCCTCGGCCTGGTCGGAGGCCAGGTTGCCCGTCGGCTCGTCGGCGAAGAGAATTTTCGGGCGGTTCACGAGCGCCCGCGCGATCGCGACGCGTTGCTGCTGGCCGCCCGACAATTGGTTCGGGGCGTGGTCGAGCCGGTCTCCCAGGCCCACGCGTTCCAGCAGGGCGCGGGCGCGCTCGTCGCGGTCCGGGGCGCCCGAGTACACCAGCGGCAGGGCCACGTTGTCGAGCGTACTGGTGCGCTTGAGCAGGTTGAACATCTGGAAGACGAAGCCGATGGCGCGCGAACGCAGGCGGGCGCCTTCGTCGTCGGTAAGGTTCGAGACGTCCCGTCCCATCAGCCGGTAGGTTCCGCCCGACGGGCGGTCGAGCAGGCCGAGAATCTGCATCAAGGTGGACTTGCCGGATCCCGACGGGCCCGTGACGGCCACGAACTCGCCTTCCTCGATGGTCAGGCTCACGCCTTTGAGCACGCGCAGTTGGCTCCCGCCGACCGGGTAGGAGCGCGTGACGTTCTCGATCTCGATGAGAGCCATGGGCGAGGGTAGCGACGCTCCAGCTTATCAGTTCTGCTAGATTATCCTCACCATGAACCGATTGATTCCCGTCGCTTGCGAAGCGGACATCCCGGCCGCGTATCGCGGAACTCCCCTGGGGGCGCTTCTGCGCTATCACGACCTGCGCGCTCCCATGCCCTCGCGCGCGGAAAATCCCGAGGTGCTGATCGGCATGTGCATGGACAGCCGCAAGCATCTGCGCATTCCCGACAACTTCGCGTTCATCCTGCGCACCGGCGGCGCGAACTTGCGGCAGTCGGAATTCCGCGTCTCCTACGCCATCGCGGTCGGCGGCGTCCGGGCCATCGCGCTCCTCGGCCACACGAACTGCGGAATGTCCGGCCTGGCCGGCCGGCGCGAGGACTTCGTGCGCGGTCTGATCGACGTCGGCTGGGAGCGGCCCGAGGCCGAGGAGCAGTTCGACCGTTTCCTGCCCGCGCACGAGATCGGCGTGGAGATCGATTTCATCGTGTCCGAGGCGCGCCGTCTGCGCGCGCTGTACCCGAAGGTCGTCGTCGCGCCCATGATCTACCGCGTCGAGGACGACCGCATCTGCGCGGTGAGGGAGTCCGGCGGAGCCTGAGGAGCCGTTCCGGCGCGGCGTTCCGCGTAAATAAGTATCATCGCCGCATGAGCAAACTTTTCTCGCCCTTTCCGTTGCGCGGGCTGACCCTGCGCAACCGCGTCTTCGTCTCCCCGATGTGCCAGTACTCGTGCCGCGACGGCCTGCCCGGCGAGTGGCACCTCGTCCACCTGGGCTCGCGCGCCGTCGGCGGCGCCGGGCTGGTGATGGCCGAGGCGTCCGCCGTCGTCCCCGAGGGCCGCATCTCGCCCGCGGACGCGGGCCTCTGGAACGACGCGCAGGCGCAGGCCTGGGCGCCGGTCGCGCGCTTCATCCGGGAGCAGGGCGCGGCGCCCGCGGTCCAGCTGGCGCACGCGGGGCGCAAGGCCTCGACCTTCGCGCCGTGGGACGGCGACGGTCCCGTCGCGGGCCCGGAGGGCTGGGCGCCGGTCGGCGCCTCGCCGATCGCGTTCGGCGCGGAGTACCTCGCGCCGCGGGAGCTCACGACCAACGAGGTCTCCTCGCTGCCCGGCCGTTTCGCCGACGCCGCGCGCCGCGCGCTCGCCGCGGGCTTCGAGGTCGTCGAGCTCCATTTCGCGCACGGCTATCTGGTCCACTCCTTCTTGTCCCCTTTGAGCAACAAGCGGACCGACGCGTACGGGGGGAGCCTGGAGAACCGGATGCGCCTGGCGCTGGAGATCGCGTCCGCGGTCCGCGTCGCCTGGCCGGAGCGCCTGCCCTTGTTCGCCCGCGTGTCGGCGACGGATTGGGCGCAGGGGGGCTGGGACTTGCCCCAGACGGTCGAACTGGCCAAGCGCTTGAAATCCGCGGGCGTCGACCTGATCGACTGTTCCAGCGGAGGCCAAGTTCCGAACGCGCGAATTCCCGCGGGCCCCGGGTTCCAGGTGCCGTTCGCGGACGCGGTGCGCCGCGAGGCCGCGATCGCGACGGGCGCCGTGGGCTTCATCACCGACCCGAGGCAAGCCGAGGAGATCGTCGCTTCGGGCAAGGCCGACGCGGTCTTGCTGGCGCGCGAACTCCTGCGCGATCCGTATTGGCCTCTGCGCGCGGCGGCGGTCCTGGGCGCGGACGTCGCCTGGCCGAAGCAGTATGCGCGCGCCAAGCCGTCGTCCCGGTGATCAAGTCGTTTACCTCTCGTTTACCTGGCGTTGCTGAAAATTTGGTTGAGATCGCCTTGTTCCGGGTGTATGTAAGACACTGACGGCTTTGATGCCGACCGCCGCCGGGGGTGTCTATGAGAAGGTCCATGGTGTTGCTGGCCATCGTCCTCGCCGTGCCGGCGATTCGCGCTAGGGGGGAGATCGATGGGACGATCGGTTCGCTGTCCCTGGCCGCCAATGTGCCTACCCCCTACCTCC
>CAIQSZ010000182.1 GCA_903874575.1 uncultured Elusimicrobia bacterium | reverse complement strand
GTCTTCTTCGGCTCATGGACTTGGACGGAGCTTAATCCTTTCCCGCATCTGGTCTCGCAAAGCTCGGTCGCCTACGAGATAATGGCCCTCAACGCCGATCTGTCCGGGCCGCGGCCGGGCTGGCCGCAGTATGTGGACGGGTACTACGACGAAGGCGGAAGTTCCACGACCACGTTCCGGGCGTCGGTCGTCATCGACTCGTACAACAACATCATCGCCGGATGGAACGAGTCCTCCACGACGGTCCGCATCCGCAAATACAATCCTTCCGGCGAACATCCGGTCGCCGACGTGACATTCTCGTCTTCTCCTTACATCTATTTCGAACAACTGGCCATCGATACGGCGAGCGTGCCGAACAACATCTATTCGATCGTCGAACTGCCGGGCGCGGTACAGTTGAACGTTTACGACAATACGACGAACCTGAACATCACCAACACCTACAACAAGGTCGTGACCGGCGGGGACTGCTGCCGGCGCCAATCCATAACGGTCGGACCCAACCAGGTCTTGGCGGGAGGGCAGTACTACCACAACGGTCAGCATGACGTTTGGACGGAACGCCGCTCCCGGGACTTGGCAAGCCTCGTGCGGGCCAACACTTATCACAGCGACGATGCATTCGGCGGCAACAGCATATTCGGCTTGGCTCAGAGGCCCCCCTTCTGCGGCGCCGCGTATGCCGTCGGAGACAGCACCGGCATCTGGATCGGCTTGCTCGACGTGTACAACAACCTCACGACCGTGCGCTATTACGACAAGGTCACCTCCTACCGCGGCAACGCGATCGATACGGATGACTACCGCAATGTTTACGTCACGGGCACGACGAAAAACGGGTTCCTCTACGCGGAACGACTGGAGGATTCCTCCTGCTACTACGTGCCCATCACGACGGAGCCTCCGCACGTCCCGCCTCAACCCTGCACCTTGACGCCGTGGGCCTTCCCGAATCCTTTCAAGCCGGGCCAGGACCTGATCACCATACAGTACGACCTGCTCGCCGGCGTCGCCAACGCCGTTCCGGCTCCCACCGTGTCGATGCCGATCTACGGGCCGGATGGAGCGCTGGTGCAGACTCTGACCGGCCTCCCGCACGGACGGTATAACTCGATCACGTGGGACGGGAGGAATCTGCAGTCCGGGGTGGTCAGCCCGGGCAATTACGCCGGAGTGTTGCAGGTGACCATGTCGGGCGGGACGACGTGCCGCTCCCTCATCAGGATCGGGGTGCGATGACGCAGGCGCGGACGGGACGGGCTCCCGCCCGAGGAGGGGTTATATGGCGCGCATCTTGATCGTCGACGATGAGGAGTCGATTCGGACTCTTTTGCAGGAGGTCTTGAACTCCAACGGCCACGATTGCGAGATCGTCGGAACCGCGATGGAGGCGTTGGGCCTCATCGCGGCCAAGCGCTACGACCTCGTCATCATGGACCAGAACATGCCGCTGATGACGGGAAGCGAAGCGGTCGTCCGGCTCCGGGCCGACCCGAAGCACCGGGACCTGCCGATCCTGATGTCCACGGCAAAGCCCCTGGACCAGGACATCGGCGCGAGCGGATACCTCTCCAAGCCGATCGATCTCCACAAACTGATCGAGACGGTCGCGAGCCTAGCCGCCCCCCGCGCCGGACCCTAAAGCGGCGTCAGTTCCGCCCCGCCGAACAGCGCCAGGTAGAGCGCCCAGGTCCGGGGGCAGGACTCGCGCAGGCGGCAGCGGCGGCAGGCGGGAGCCTCGGGCCGCTGTTCGGCCCTGCCGGCGTCGAGCGAGGCCGTCAGGCGATCCAGGTCGTCGACGCGGAAGCGGTCCCAGCCTACGCCGGAGTCGGGGCCGGACCGCTGATCGGGCTCCAGGTGGCAGAAAGGCACGCCCTCGGTCGAAGCGAGGACGCCCGCGGCGGCGGCGGCGCGCAGCGCCCCGCGGATGCGCGGCGCGGCCTCGGACAGGCGCGCCAGCGGCGAGGCCTCGACCCCTCCGCGGGTCTCGACGGGCCGCGGGAAGCAGAACTGCACCCGCCGCGCCCCCAGTTTCGCCGCCAGAAACGCAACGCGGTCCAAACCCTCCAGGTTGAGCCTCAGGACCGGGACGTTCAATAACACCTCGCGTCCGGCCGCGACGGCGGCCCGCGCGCCCATCAGCGTCTGCCGCAGCGAGCCCGGCGAGCGCGTCGCCGCGTCATGGACCGCCTCATCGGCGGAGTACACGGTCGCCTCGAAGGCGTCGACGAGCGCCAATAATTCGCGGCGAACCTCCGCGCGGGCCAGCGGACGGCCGCTGGTCTGAAGCTGGATGAAGCGGTAGCCCATCGCGCGCGCCCGGCGCAGAAGTTCGGGCAGGTCCGGCCTCAGCGAGGCCTCGCCGCGCATGATCACCAACTCGGAGCAGGCGGCGCGCCTGCCCTCGGCCAGCGCCCGCGCCGCGTCCGCGAACGAACGGTCTTCCAGATGCATAAGGTCCCGGATGGAGCAATACACGCAGTCCGAGTCGCACCGCGCGGTCAGCCTCAGCATCAGCCGCCGCCCCGCGGGCGCGGCGGCGAGGACGCTGTCGCCTTCCGCCGCCGGCGCGGGCGCCGTCGGCCGGCGGGCGATGAACGGACCCAGGACCAGCGCCCCCGCTCCCGGCATGCCGAGGAAGGCGGCGACGGCGTCCGACGGGGAGCAGACGATGGGCTCGCCCCGGCGGTTGAACGAGGTATTGAGCACCATCGGCACCCCGGTCAGCCGGTGGAACTCGCTGATGAGCGCGTGGTAGAGCGGGTCGACGTCCGCGTGGACCGACTGCGGGCGGCTGGTGCCGTCGACGTGCGCGACCGCCGGCACCCGCTTCGCGCGGCCGGGCTTGAACGGCAGCGTGAACAGCATGAAGCGCGAATCGAACGCCCCCTCGAACCAATCGCGCTCGTGCCCCGCCAGGATGGACGGTCCGAACGGGCGCCAGCGCTCGCGGTCCTTGATGCGGTTGACGCGGGCGTGCATCTCCTTGCCGCGCGGGTCCGCCAGGATGCTGCGCCGGCCCAGCGCTCTCGGGCCGAACTCGAGACGTCCTTGGAACCAGCACACGGGCTCGCCCGCGGCCAATATTTCCGCCGTCTCGACGGCGACCGAAAGCGCGCGCTTGTAGGGAAGGCCCGCGTGCCGCAGGGCCGCCTCCGCCTCGCGCTCCGAGTATTCCGGGCCGAGGGCGGCGTGCGGCAGCAGGCCGCAGCCCGGCCCGCCGAGGATCGCCGCCGCCTCGAGCGCCGCGCCCAAGGACGTCCCCGCATCGTTGGCCGCGGGCTGAACGAAGACGGACCGCGGCTGGAAAGCGCGGCGGATCGCGGAGTTCGACCGGCAGTTGAGCGCCACGCCGCCCGCCAGGCACAAAGAGGGAGCGTCTTGAGGCGCTCCCGCGTCCTTGAGCAACGCGATCAATGTTTTCTTGAGCGCGGCCTGGAGCGAGGCCGCCAGGTCGCGGTGGCGTTTCGCCGGCGGACGCGCCGCGCGCCGCGCGAACGCCGCGAAGC
>CAIQSZ010000181.1 GCA_903874575.1 uncultured Elusimicrobia bacterium | reverse complement strand
GAGGTTGGTGATTCGAGACGAAATAGAACCGCCGCACCAAGGCCATGTCCAGCCCGTTGCAGAACTGGAGCTGCCCGCGGTCGTCGACTGCCAGACCGCCTTCCATCAAATGGATCTCGTCTTTCATAGTCTCCTACCGCGCAAACTCGAAAGTATTCTGGATGTGCTTGAAACCCAGACTCGCGAAGAACTCCAACGATCGGGGGTTCTTCGGGCTGATGTTCGCCAGGAACCGCTTCACGCCGGGGTGCTTGCGGATGATGAGCTTCACGGCTTTCTTGCCGCAACCCTTCCCCTGATGGCTCTTGAGGAGGAAGATGCCGATTTCGTCGTGCTTGGTAAGATAGATAGAGCCGAAGTCCTCTCCGGACGGAGCACGCAGGAAATACCAGGCCTTGTACGGCTTGGAATTGAAGAACCTCAGGTGCTGGGGAAACGTCGGCATCTTGCGATGGCTGATGTTGACGTTTTTCGGGCGGAGAGCCAGGAAGCGATAAAGCAGTTCGGCGGCGCCCTTCACGCCGTAGACATCGACGAGTTCCAGCGAGGATCTCATGCAAGTGCATTATATGAAATTTAGGCCAATCGACGGCTTTGTTCACCGATTGAACGATATGCTAAACTGACCTCGTTGCCCCGTTCAATTCCCCCTTTCCGATGATTCGCTGCGACATTCGAGCGACCCGATGGTCGGACCTGCGCGCGGCACTCCTGCCCGCGAGACGCCCCTCCCTCGTCGATGACGCTCGTTGCGTCCCGGTCCATTCGGGCAAGGCCGGAATCAGCCACGTCTTCTCGTTCCTACGCTCGTCCAAGGTCCTCCAAGACCGCAACTCGCAGGTCCTGGTGCCGCCGTGGCTGGGCTATTGGGTCTATAACGCCATCCGCCCCCATGGCAACCCGGTGCTGCACGACGATCCCGAGGTTAAGGCCGCCTTCGTCTACCATCAGTACGGCTTCCCCCAGGACCTGGATAAGATCCGAGAGCGCTGCCGACCCCGCGGAGTCGCCGTCGTCGAGGACTGCGCCCATGCCCTCGAGGGCCGATACAAAGGACGGCCCCTCGGCACGGAGTCCCTCGCCGGCGTCTTCAGCTTCTCGAAATTCTATCCGAGCCTGATCGCGGGGGCCGTCCTCTCCTCAGACCAGGCCCTCCGCGACCACGTCGCAAAGCTGGACGCGGCGGGCAGCGGCGCCCTGGCCCTATTCTCCTTCGGGGTCAAGCTCGCGCTGCAGGATACCGCGCGCGCGACGCGCGAGACCGGGCTGGCCCGCCGTCTCAACGAGTTCGCGTACGCGGGTTATCCGTACAGCCGCCGGCTGGCCTGGACGGAGAAGATCTGCGGCCTCGACGGGATCAACGACGAGACGCACCGTCGCCGGAGCAACTACCGCCTCTACCGGGAGCTCCTCTCCGACCACGAGGAGTTGCAGGCCCTCGAGGCCGACGCCGTCCCGCACGTCCTGCCGCTGATGCATCCTCGGCGCGAGAACCTAGTCCGGATGGCGAAGGAACTGCGTGAGATGGGCTTCGACACCGGCGTCTATGCCTTCGACGCGAACCGCAATATGTTCGACGCTCGGTACGTCCCATGCCTATGGCTGCCCGTACACGGCGGCATCGACGCTCCGGTCGTCGCTCGCATCGTGGAAGCCGTCCGGAGGCACCGATGAGCGCCCGGCTGGCCTGGGCACCGCCCCGAGCCCCGAGCCGGGAGGTCCCCGGAACCTCCGTCAAGCCCGGGCTGGCGCTCGACCCTTCCGGACGGTCGACCGTCCATTGGACCTCCACGGCGCGCAGCGCCCTGCGCCCCGTCCTCCTCCACCTCCGGCGGACGGGGGCGTTGCCCGACAAGAACGGGGAGATACTGATGCCCCAATGGGTCTGCACAAGCCTCCTCAACGCCGTCCACAAGGTCTGCTTCCCGACGAGCCAGGACACCCCGTCCCTGCGGGGCGTCCTGGTCTACCATCAGTACGGCTTTCCTCAACGCCTGGACGAAATCGCCCAGCGCTGCCGCGACCGGGGTCTCTTCCTGATCGAGAACGCCGTCAATTGCGTCTTCGACGCCCCTTCGCCGTATGGCATGGGAGCCGCCGGCGTCGCCAGCATCTTCAGCCTCCCGAAGATGTTCGGAACCGTCCTGGGCGGCGCACTCACGGTCCACGACGCCGAACTCAAGGCTTTCTGCGCGGAATATTTCCTTGAGGACGAGCCCTGGATCGGCCGCCTTTCTAACGTTGCGCGTTCGCTCGCCGATTCCTTCCCCGGCTCCGGGACGCAGCGCTTCCAAGAACTGACCTACGCTCTCAGCGAGTATGGACGCCGCATCGACCCCCGCGACCTGGCCCGCGTGACGAATGACCTCGCCGGCGGCGCGGTCGCCTCGCGCCGCGGGAACTACCGGCGCCTTCTCAGGGAGTTCGGCGACACGCCCTTCTTCCAGGGCCTTGAGAGCGACGCAGTCCCATACCTCGCGCCGTTGTTCGCCCCTCCCGATTTCCTCTCGCGTCTCGCCGCGAGGCTGACCGCCTGCGGCGTGGAGACGGGGGTTTACCGCTTCGACGCAACCCGCAACGTCTTTGAGCCGAGATTCGTCCCCTGCGTCCCACTCCCCATCCATCAAGGCCTGAACTCGGACCAACTAGGGACCATCATCGACATCGTCCGCACGGAATGGAGAAGCCACAATGGGCAGCGATAAGAACCGGCGAATCGTCGCCAACTATGACGAGACCGCGCGGATCAGTCCCCTGGACATTTTATCCTCGGGCCGCCATGTCTCCAGCGCCTTCGGATACGCGAAAAAGCTCGGCGACTTCTTAGTCAAAGAGATGGACATCACGGCCAAGGACCGCGTCCTGGACGCCGGCTGCAACGTCGGGATATATCACGCGCCTCTCGCCCGAAACGCCGCGAAGCTGACCGGCGTGGATGCGTCAGAGCGAGCGATCGAACGAGCACGAGTACGCAACAAGAAACTCGCCAATGCCGACTATCAGGTCGTCGACTTGACTCGGCTCGGAGCCGCCAAGTTCCCGCATCGCTTCGACAAGATCCTCTGCTACAGCGTCGTGCACTTCCTCAACGACGTCCATGAACTCGAGGCGTTGCTGCGTTCATTCATCGGCCTCCTGGAAGGCGGCCACGGGCTGATCTTCATCGGAGAAGTCCGGGAAATCGAACTTTATGATAGATTCCTAACAGAGCAAAAGAACCGGAAGGGGTTCCGGATGCGCGATCTCAAGTTCTCGTTGCTCGGTCGCATCCGGAGATGGCTGTTGCGGTATGGGGCGATCCAAGAAGGGATCGCCCCGACGCTATTCCGTCGCGATGAGATCGAAGAGATGGCGGAGCGCCTCGGCGTTAAGGAGTACACTCGTCTCGAACAGGATTCGTGGCATCCGTTCGCAAACACCTGCGTCGACTATCGTTTCAGGTTCTGACCGGAAATACCCATGGAAGCCCGCCCTCTCACTTGCGACCTAAACAAAGTCTGGGATGAGTTTTGCCGCACAAGCCCGGACGCCTGGTTCTGGCACACGACCGACTGGCTCGCGTACAACAATGCCTATCATCGGGGTCTTCGGCCGCGCCCGCTCAACTTCCTCTGCTACCGCGAATCGAAAGTGGTGGCCATCATCCCCTTAGTCCTGACCCACCACGAGGAAGGAGCCTATCACTGGAAGGCCTTCACCATGAGCGGACTCCCGTTGCCTGCGCCAGCGCTCGCCGCAGGCCTCTCCCCCACTGAGCGAGACGACGTCATCGACTTCATCTTCGCTGCCATCGACGACATCGCCGAGGAACTCGGCGTCTCCTATTCCCGTTTCCAGATCGATCCTCTGCGCCCAGCCGCGTTAAACGCGCGATACGCTCCGTACAATTTCATGTTGAGGAACGGATTCATCGATTGTTCGATTAACACGCAGATAATCGATCTGCGTCTACCCCGAACGGAGCTTCGCCACGGACTCCGGCGAAACCACCTACGCAGCATCGAGAAGGGCCGAGAGATTTTCCAGACGCATATACATGCCGGCTCATCCCTCACCAACGAAAAATTCGAAGAGTACGCGCGGATGCACGCCCGCGCCGCCGGCAGGATCACCCGACCCCAAGCGACGTTCGATCTGATGCGGAAATGGATCCAATCGGGCCAGGGTTTCGTCGTGGAGGCCCTGACCAAAGAGGGCGTCCCCGCGGGATTCGAACTCTACCTCACCCACAAAGGCGCCTGCTACGGTCTGTCCGCGTGCAACGAACCGGAGTACAAACACCTCCCCATCCGTCATTTGATCGAATGGGAGGCGATGCTGTGGATGCGCAGCCACGGCATCGAGTTCTACGACATCGGTGCCCAGCACTTCGGCACACTCCCCCACGATTTTCCCGAAAAGAAGAACCAGGACATCAGCCACTTCAAGTATGGGTTCGGCGGCGCCACGGCCCCCTTCTTCCTCGCGGAACGCTTCTATTCGGCCGAACACTGGCGCTACGAGCAGGCGTCGCGCAGTAAGCGCTTCGAAGCCCGTTATCTTTGGACGACCACTCCGCGCAGCGCGGACGGCCGAACTCTGCTCGAACTATTGGACCGCCCCCAAAAACCCGCGACAGAACCTCAACAAACGAAGTATGTCTCCCTGCCGCCCGAGTATCTCCGCTTGGCCGAGGCCGTCGTAGCCGAACACCCCAAGAACGCGAAGCAGTGCCTCGAAGGCAATCTGAAAGCTCTGCACTTCCTCGTCGGACTCGTCCTCCGAGGGCCCGGCAAAGGCAAGGACCCGCTGCTCCTGCGCCGCGCCATCGAAGGTGCGCTCGCTCCCCAGGGAGCCCGCAGGTGAGCGGCTCGGTCGCCATTCTCCAGGCCCGGATGGGTAGCGAGCGTCTACCCGGCAAGGTCCTGAAGGACTTGGAAGGCGAGCCGATGATCGCGCGCGTCGTCACGCGGACACGGAGAGCGAAGGGCCTTGACCGCGTCGTGGTCGCGACGACGACGGACTCCAGCGACGATGCCATCGCCGGTCTCTGCACGCGGCACGGCTGGCCGTTCTACAGAGGAAGCCCGACCGACCTGCTCGACCGCTACTACCAGGCCGCGAAAATCCACGCGGCGGGCACCGTCGTACGGATCACCTGCGACTGCCCCCTGACCGACCCGGAGCTCATCGACCGCGTCATCGGGTCCTTCCGCGAAGGAGCGCCGGTCGACTACGCCAGCAACACCTTGCCGCCGCACACCTTCCCGCGCGGGCTGGATGTCGAGGTCTTCTCGTTCGCGGCGCTCGAGCGCGCGTGGAGGGAAGATCGCGATCCCTCCTGGCGGGAACACGTGACGCCGTACCTCTACAGGCACCCGGAGCTCTTTAAGCTCCGGAGAATCGCCGACCACCGGGACCACTCCGCCCTACGCCTGACCGTCGACACCCCGGAGGACTTCGAGCTCACGCGCCGGATTTATGCCGACCTCGGGCGCGACGACTTCACCTGGCACGAGGCGGTCGCCCTCCTCGACGCGCATCCCGATTGGCTCGAGCTCAACCGCCACGTGGGTCAACGCGAGGTCCGCTGAAGTCCATGTTTCTGGCCGTAACGCCGCTACGCGAGTTCTGGGACCGCTCCGAGGAGATGCTCTTCCCCGGACCCTGGTGCGTCCCCTATGGGTACGACCTCGACGCAGCCGATATCCGTCACCGGTTCCTGCCCGACCCTTTCCAAGACATCGAAGTCTTCCGCGCGGCGAATACCTACTGCCAAGAAGTCTCCGATCGTTTTCTCTCCATTCTAACCAACCATCTCAACAAAGTTCACGGCACGGCCCACGATCCGCGCTACTGGAGAATCCTCCTCGATCCCTGGCTCACGTTCCATGTCGAGCAGATGTACGACCACCTCGTCCATGTCGAAGCCGCGTTCCGCATTGACGCCGCTCTGAAGACCATCCGCCTCGATCCTTCGAGCTACGAAACCCCGCGTGACACGGCTGATTTCGTCCGATTGAAACTCGGCGACCGCTTTCATCTCCAGTTGTTCTCACACATCATTGCTTCCCTGAAACCGGGCTCACCGACGCGGGCCCTTCGACCTCCGCCCGCGCCGCCGGCAATATCCGGACCGCGGGCCTTCGTGAAGCGCTTGGCGGCATCCGGGCTCGGAGCTCTAACTCGTATCGGAGCAGGCCAGGTCCTGCTCTGCCAACTGGAGACGAAGCGCGCCGAATCGCGGCGCCTCGTCCTGGGTTCGAAGCTCAAGGCGCTCCCCTATTTCGCCGACCTGCCCGCGTCGGCGCGGCCCGCGCCCGTCTTCGACTCCCGGCGACTCGGCCTTAAGGACCTCCCCGCGCGCGACGAGTTCGAGAGAATCTTCGTCGCCGCATTGCCCTGGCAGCTCCCGACGATCCTGCTCGAAGGCTACTCCGAGGCCGCCCGCGCCACGCGCTCGCTAATCCCCCGCGCGCCGAAGATATTTTTTTCCGCGGTCGGCTGGCATTATGTCGATTCCGCCAAATTCGCCGCGGCCGATTGCTCGGCGCGCGGAAGCCGGCTCTGGGGCTTCCAGCACGGCGGGATGTACGGCCTCGCCGAATATGCCCCCGCGGAGCGCATCGAGCGTTCCGAGTGCGACCGCTACCATGCGTGGGGGTGGTCGAAGACCGACCCCGACCCGCGTCTGCGCGACCTGCCGGCCCCGATCCTGTCCCGCGGAGGGGCGCGGGCGCCCGGCAAAGACCTCCTCTTCGTCTCGACCATCCTGGACCTTCACAACATCCGCTTGATCCGCGATTCCAACGGCGCGGGAGCGTTCGCGTGCATCGATCGCCAGGCCCGCCTGCTCCGATCCCTCGACGAGCCCGCGCGCGGGAACGCGATCTCGCGCATATATGCGCACGATTTCGGCTGGCGCCAGCGGGACCGTCTCAAGGATCTCGTCCCCGGAATCCGGTTCGACGACGCCGGCCGCCCGTTCTCACAGCGTCTACGCGAGGCCAGGATCGTCGTCCTGGATTGCCCCTCGACGCCGTTGCTTGAGGTCTTGGCCGCGGACGCGCCCTGCATCATGACCTGGGCGCCCGACGCCTGGACGTTCCGGCCTTCCGCTCGTCCCTACTTCGAATCTTTCAAGACGGCGGGCATGCTCTTCGACTCGCCCGAGGATGCCGCGGCGCAGGCAACGCTCGCCTACCAGGATCCCGACCGTTGGTGGAACGCCCCCGCACGGCGCACGGCGACCAGAGAATTCACCCGCACCTTCGCCTTGTCCGATTCCAATTGGCCCGACGCCTGGTTATCCGCGATCCGCAACGGCCTTGACGAGATCCGCGCCGAGGATAGACGCCCGCTCGCCGCCCCCGCGAGGCCCGGATGACCTCCCCGGAATTCCTCGGCCGCGTCCGACCGTATCTCGGGACGCTCGGACGCTACCGCGCGCGCATCACCATGCTGGCCGCAGCGATGTTGGGCGCGTCCTTCACCGAAGGCCTGGGAATCGGACTCTTCTTCCCGCTGATCGAATACGTCCAGAACGGAGACGCGTTCCTCTCTCACCCGTCCGCCCGCCGCGCGGTGGCAACGCTCTCCTACGCGGGGATCGTCCCGTCTGTCGGCGCGTTCATCGCGCTCATTTTCATCGTCATCATGGCGGCGCTGGCCTTCAAGTACGCCGTCGCCGTCCTCTCGGCCGCCGTACACAACCCCCTGATGCGGGACCTCCGAGAGGAGGCGTTCTCGCGGATTCTCTCGTCGCACATCTTCCACTTCACCTCGGGCTCGAGCGCGCAACTGACGCAAACCGTGGAAAACGAGGTCGACTACGTCGGCAATTCCTTCGCCTACGCCGCCACCATCGCGGCCAACGCGCTGTCCATCCTCGCCTACTCGTCGATCGCCCTGTTCGTGTCCTGGAAACTGACCGTGATCGTCGCTGCGCTGGGCGCCCTGCGTTATGCCGTATCGGGGCTCCTGGTCCGCCGGCTCTACGCGCTCGGCGGCAAGCACTCCCAGCATTACATGTCGCTGAAGTCGATGCTGACCGGGATTCATCAGGGCATCGACGTGATCAAGTCCTTCGGGACCGAGGACCGCGAGAATGAGCGCTTCCGCCGCCTCGCCCAGGCCATCGAGAGCAACACGCGCGAGATGTCCCGGGTGAGGGCGCGCAACGCGTTCTTCGAGGGAGCCCTCGGCGACGGGCTCCTGTGCGTTCTGGTCTATCTGGCTGTTTCCCGCCTAGAAATCCAGGGCGGTGACCTGCTCGGCTTCATGTTCGTG
>CAIQSZ010000180.1 GCA_903874575.1 uncultured Elusimicrobia bacterium | reverse complement strand
GACCGCCTGCCCGAGGCGGTGCGCCGCATCCGGGAGATCTCGGCGCGCCATGGCATCAAGCCCGCTCTGCTCTTCCACGCGGGCGACGGCAACATCCACCCCAACATCGTCTTCGACGAGCGCGATCCGGAGCTGACCGCCCGCGTCAAGGCCGCGGGGCACGAGATGCTGCAGGCCTGCGTTGAGCTGGGCGGCTCCCTGTCGGGAGAGCACGGCATCGGCCTGGACAAGCGCGACGCGATGGCCTGGCTGTTCACGCCGGAGACGCTGTCTTTGTTCCGTCGCGTGAAGAGCGCGCTCGACCCCGCGAACCTGGCCAACCCCGATAAGCTGTATCCGCTCTCCGGGGCCGCGGCGACCGGCTATCCCTTCATAAGGCCGCCCGCCCCGCCGCTGTCGGAGCAGGCGCTCCATCTGGTCGAGAAGGTCCGCGAGGCGCCGCGGGACGCTTCCTTCGTCGTGCGCGGCGCGTCGACGCGCCGGCCCGGGCCCGCGCCCGAAGGCGCCGTCGAACTGCTGACGGCCGGGATGAACCGCGTCGTCGATCTGGACCGCAAGAACTTCACGCTCGTCGCGGAGGCGGGAATCTCGCTCCAGGGCTTGCACCGCGAGTTGGAGACGCAGGGCTTCCACCTGCGCCTGCCGAAAGCCGGCGGCACTTTGGGCGGCCTGCTCGCGACGCGCGCGTGGAAGGGCGTGCGCGAGGACCTGCTCGGCATGCGCCTCCTGCTGCCCAACGGAGACGTCGTTGAGCTGGGCGGCAAGGTCGTCAAGAACGTCGCCGGCTACGACCTCCCGCGGCTGGCGCTGGGCTCGTGGGGCCTGTTCGGCGTCATCCTGGAGGCGACCTTCAAGCTCCACGCCCGTCCCGTCGAGGTCCCCTCGTCTCTGCCCCCGGTCCGCCCGCAGGCCCTCTCGCCTTGGGCGCAGAAGGCGCGCTCCGCGTTCGACCCCGAGGGCAGGATGGCGTCGGCGGCGTGAGTCCGCCGCGTCAGTCCTTGGGGACCAGGACGATCTCGATGCGGCGGTTCAGCGCGCGGCCCTCGGCCGCGTCGTTCGGCGCGACGGGGTGGAACTCGCCGAAGCCGGCGGCGACCAGTCGCGCCGGGTCCACCTTGACCTTGTCCTGAAGGTAGCGCGCGACGGCCGTCGCGCGGGCGGTGGAGAGCTCCCAGTTGGTCGGATACTTCGACTGAAGCCCGCCGGCGATGGGCCGGTCGTCGGTGTGGCCCTCGATGCGGATGTTCTTGTTCGCGACGGAGTTCAGCGCGCCGCCCACCTTGTCGAGCACCTTGCGGCCGTCGTCCTTGACCTCGGCCTTGCCGGAGTCGAAGAGGATGCGGTCGACCAGGTTGACGGTGAGCTTGCCTTGGAGCTGGGTGAGCTTGATCTCCCCGGCGGCGATCTCGGACTTCAGGTTCGCGCTGAGGTCGTCGAAGTTCTGCTTCGCGGCGGCCAGCTCCGCGGCCTTCTCGGCTTCGACGGCCGCGCGCGCCGCGGCCAGCTGGGCGACCTGGGCCGACAGCTCGGCGGCCTTCGCCGCCTGCGCGTCGCGGTCCTTGATCAGGTCGGCGACCTTCTGCGTGAGCTCTCCCTTCTTGGCGTCCAGCGTGTGCGACAGATCCTTGTTGGACTTCTGCGCGGCGGCCAGCTGTTCCTGCGCCGCCTTCAGCTGGTTCGACAGGTCGAGCTGGACCTTAGCGCCCGCCTCAACGTCGGCGGCGGCCTTGGCGCGCGCGTCGGCGAGGGCCTTCTCGGCGGTCTCCGCGCGCGTCTTCTGGGAGGCGGCGGCGCTTTCCTGCGCGTGGAATTTTCCGGCGGTGACGCAGGCGGCCGTCGGG
>CAIQSZ010000179.1 GCA_903874575.1 uncultured Elusimicrobia bacterium | reverse complement strand
CGTTCTGCGGACCGATGCCGACCACCCAGCCGCCGCTTCCAAGAGACCAGTATTGAGTCGCGCCCGCGATCATGCGGTTCAGGCGCAGGAGGACGGCCCCGGCGGGATTCTGGACGATGACGTTGTCGAGCGCCGTGCCGGAGATCTGCGCCAGCGGCGCGTTGATGTAGGCGCCGTGGACCGGGGAATCCACCCCCGCATCGGGTCTCTGCGTCGGAGGAGCCGTGTAGAAGTCGTAGGTAACGACGACGGTGGAGTAAGTGGTCTGATACTTGCCGGTCAGGTCGAGCGAACGAACGACCATCCGATAAGCGTTGCCGTTGGCGAGATTGCCGGGCAAAGTATAGGACCAGGTGCCGCTGGATAAACCGCCGAACGGCGCGTAGGCCGCGGTCTGCCACGGAGCGTTGGCGCCGGTCGCCTCCTCGTCGCCCGCGATCCAGCCCCCGACGTTGCCGGGAGCGGACGGATCATAGGTCTTCGACTGGGTCTGGTTGTAGAGATTGAACTGCACCTGCGCGACCTGGACCAGGCCCGCGCCGAGGGCGGACAGGAAGTCCGACGCCGTGCCGCCGACCGCGCCGCCGTTGATGTTGCTGTAGTAGCCGTTGTTGAGCAGGGTGGTGATCTTCGCGTCCGGCGCGTCCAGGTCGTAAAGGACCGGCGACGCGGAGGAGCCGACGCCGGGAGACCCCGGCGCGGGCTGGCCGGTCTGGTTTCCGGCGAAGTCGGTCACGCGCGCGAAGATCTCGTACTGCGTGCCGTTCTGCCACAGCACGGACGAGGAGTTGAACGACCACGTCCCGCCGACCGCGCTGCCGGAGATCAGGAACCAAGTCTTTGCCCCGGGATTGAAATGGTTCGGCGCGCCCAAGACCCCGTTCGGATCCCACCACAGGGACGCGCCGACCTGATGGATGGCCAATTCGACGGTATTGGGCAGTCCCGGCGACGGCTCGGCGGCGGTGCCGGAAATCAGCGGAAGAGACCCGACGACCGTGCCCGAGGAAGGGAGGGTGACGGCCGCCGTGGGAGAACTGGTATAGAAGAGGAAAGAACGCGAGGTCCCGATGTCCTGGTTGCCGACCGAGTCCTGTCCGCGCGGTGTGAGGGTATAGGTCTGTCCGCTCTCCAAGCCGATTCCCCCCGGCAGAGCGTAGGACCAGGGCGTGCCCTGGACGGTCGCGGGCGTGAAGGTGGATGAATTGATCCACTGGCCCAAGGAACCGCTCCAGTAGCGGCACGTGCCGTCGGGACTCGTGGGGCACAAGCCGTTGCCGGACGAATTACTGGAGATCATCAGATCGACCCAGGACAACGCCGTGCCGCCCTGGGCGATCGCCGTCCCCGAAACAGTGGCCAGCGCGTTGACCTGGCTGTTGACTGGATAGGAAATCCCCGAAAGGGGAGGGATGGTGTTGACCGTGAAGGTCATCGAGCTGACGGTGTAGGAAACGGCGGAGATATTGGCCTGCTTGAGGACGCTCCCGCAGTCGGCGAGCGCGACGCTGCCGGTGTTGTCGCAGGCGCGCTCCCAGATCATGTAGGTGATGCCCGTATCGGGCGCGCCGAAGCTCGGGCCGGTGAAGCTCCAGGAGCTCTTCCACAGGCTCGCCGCGGGCCATATCGTCGGCCGGGCGCCCCAACTCGCGCCGCCCAGCCAAAACAAGCCGTCGGACTGGCGCTGCAGGAGGTACTCGACCCGGTTGACGCCGCTGTCGGCATCGTAGACGCCGCCGTAGAAAGTGGTCGCTCCGGCGCCCAAAGTGGTCAGGTTCGCCGGGACGACGACCGTCGTGGTGGGAGGGTCGACGTCCCAGTAGAACGTCGTTCCCGTCAGCAAGGTCCAATTCCCCTCCAGAGGCGCCGCGGCGTTGAACTGATCGCGGTCGGTGTTGGCGGCCGTCGCGTAGACCGTGAACGAGGAGCCGGTGACGTCGGCGAACGGGGTCGCTATCTGCGCCGCGCTGAACGGGAACGTCCAGCTCTGCGAGAAGTTCAGGG
>CAIQSZ010000178.1 GCA_903874575.1 uncultured Elusimicrobia bacterium | reverse complement strand
TGGAGTCGGGGGAGGAGACGCCGAGGAGGGAGAGCCCTTCGCGGATGACGTCGCGCACGCCGGCGATGAGGAGGAGGCGCGACTTGGCGAGATCCGGGTCGTCGGCGTTGGCGACCGGGCAGTGCTCGTAAAACGGGTGGAAGAGGCCGGCCAACTCCAGCAGGTAGTTCGCCAACGGGTGAGGAGAAAGGGCCTTCTCGACGTCCAGGAGGACTTCGGGGAACCAGGCCAGCTTCAGGAGCAAGGCGCGCTCCTGGGACGTCGCGTAATGGCGCGCGTTGGGCAAGGGCAGATCGGCGCCGGCTTTGAGCAGGCCGACTTCGTCCGCTTTCTTGAAGATGGAGTTGATGCGCGCGTGCACGTACTGCACGTAGAAGACGGGGTTCTCGCTGGACTGTTTTTTGGCCAGCTCCAGGTCGAAGTTGAGGTGGCTGTCGGGCGTGCGCAGGGCGAAGAAGAAGCGGCACGCGTCCTTGCCGACCTCGTCGATGATCTCGCGAAGCGAGATGAAGGTCCCGGCGCGCTTGGACATCTTGACCGACTCGATCCCGCGGAACAGGTGGATCAGCTGGTGGACGATCGCGTGGTAGCTTTCCGGCGGCTTGCCGAGCGCGGCGATGGCGGCCCTCATGCGCGGGACGTAGCCGTGATGGTCGGCGCCGAAGATGTCGATCAGGCGGTCGAAGCCGCGGTCGTACTTGTCTTTGTGGTACGCGATGTCGGGCAGAAAATAGGTCGGCTTGCCCGTGCTCTTCACGAGCACGCGGTCCTTGTCGTCGGCGGAGCCTTCGGCGTTCAGCGTGCCGAGCCAGACCGCGTCGTCCTTTTCGAAGACCATGCCGCGGCTCTTGAGAAAATCGAGCGTCTTGGCCACCGCGCCCGAGGCGAACAACTCGCTCTCCAGGTACCAGCGGTCGAAGGTCACGTCGAAGACCTTCATGTCGTCCTTGTGGGAGTCCAGCAGGGCGTTCATCGCGTAGCGGCCCCACTTCGCGGCGTCCCACGACGACTTCTCATCCGGAGCGGCGGCCGCCAAATCCGCCAGGTAGTCGCCCTGGTAGCCTTTCTCGGGTACCGAGGCGTCCTCGCCTCGCGACTGTTTGTAGCGCGCCAAGATGGACTCGCCCAGCAGGATGACGCGGTCTCCTCCGTCGTTGACGTAGTACTCCGCCGCCACGGCGCGGCCCAAGCGGCGCATGACGCGCACCAACGCGTCGCCCAGCGTGGCGCCGCGGCCGGAGGCCATGTGCAGGGGACCGGTCGGATTGGCCGAGACGAACTCGATGAGAGTCCTCGTCTTCGCGCCGCCTTCCTCCAAGCCGTAGCGCGACGGAGCCGAAGTGACGGCCTTCAGGTTGGCGGCGAGGACCTCGCTTTTGAGAACCAGGTTGACGAAGCCGGGCGGCGCGGCGCAAGCGGACTCGACCTCGGGCAACTCGGCCAGCGCGACGGCCAGCGACTTAGCCAGTTCCAGCGGGTTCTTTTTCGCGGCCTTGGCGACTGCCAGCGGCCAGGGCAGGGAGAGGTCCGCTTTCACGTGCCCGGGCGCGGCCGCGACGGGCAGGTTGTCGGGCAACGCCAGTCCTTGGGCCTTGGCCCAAGCGGAGGCTTTCGCGGCGAGGGTGCGGCGCAGTCGGGCGATGATCATGCGGTCGGGGCGGCCTTCCGCGGGTCGGTCAGCTCCGCCATGAGACCTCCTTGGCGCCGTCGTGCAGCCGCTCCAAGGCGTACAGTTCGCGCGCTTCGGCGCTCATCAGGTGGACCATGACGCCGCCGTAGTCGATGACGCGCCAGGAGTCGGTCTGAGGGCGCGAACGGCGGTGAACGCGCAGGCCCGAGGCCTCGAGTTCCTCCGTGATTTTATCCTCGAGCGCCTCGATGTGCGGCCGCGAAAGCGCGGTGACGACGACCATGTAGTCGACGATGGGGCTGGTCTTGCGCACGTCCAGCACGGAGACGTCCTCGGCCTTGCGCTCATCGGCGGCGCGGGCGATCTTGACGGCGACGGCTTTGAATGCTTTTGCCATGGGTCCTCTACGCCGCGCTTCCACGGCCGCCGCCGCCGGTGATCCCGGCCAGCTGCTTGAACGTTTCCGGATTATTGGCGCGGGTCAGCGCCTCGTCCGGATGCACCAGGCCCTGGCGCACCAGCTCGGCCAGCGCCTTGTCCATGGGGATCATGCCGTGCTTGGCGCCGGTGTCGATGGCCTGGTAGAGCATGTGCGTCTTGCCCTCGCGGATCAGGTTCGAGAGGGCGGGCGTCATGATCATGATCTCGCGCGCGGCGATGCGACCCTCGCCGTCCCTGCGCGGAATCAGCTGTTGGCAGACGACGGCTTGCAGGACCACCGCCAGCTGGACGCGCACCTGCCCCTGCTGGTGCGGCGGAAACACGTCGATGATGCGGTCGATCGTGGATGGGGAATCCTGCGTGTGCAGCGTGCCGAAGCACAGGTGGCCCGTCTCGGCGGCGGTGATCGCCAGCTGGATCGTCTCCAGGTCGCGCATCTCGCCCACGAGGATGACGTCGGGGTCCTGGCGCAGGGACGAGCGCAGGGCGGCGGTGAACGACTTCGTGTTCTGGCCGACCTCGCGCTGGCGGAAGATGGATTTCTTGGATTCGTAGACGAACTCGATCGGGTCCTCGATGGTGAGGATGTGGTCCGAATATTTCATGTTGATGATTTCCATCAGGGCCGACAGGGTCGTGGACTTTCCCGAGCCCGTCGGGCCGGTCACCAGGACCAGGCCGCGCGGAAGGTCGGCCAGGTCCGTGATGGATTTGGACAGGCGCAGCTGCTCCGGCGTGGGTATCTTCGAGGAAACGACGCGCATGACGGCCTCGACGCCGTTTTTCTGCAGGAGCACGTTGACGCGGAAGCGGGACAGCCCGGAGACGGCGAACGAACAGTCGAGCTCCCAGTGTTCCTCGAACTTGGCGCGCTGTTCCTCATAAAGGATCGAGTAGATGAGCCGTTTCGATTCTTCACTGCTGATCTTGGAAAAGCCCGGGATCTCGGCTATCTCGCCGTTGATGCGCATCAGCGGCGGCTTGCCGATGACGATGTGGATGTCGCTGGCGCCGGCCGTGACCGCGGTCTTCAATACTTCGACGAGTTCCATGGACTTCTCCTTTCAGGTTTCACGGATCCCGGCCCTCGCCGGTTGCGAACGCGCCCGCGCAGTCGGCGCCCAGCGCCACGCTTACGTCGACGCCGCGCGAGAGGTCGACGCGCGTCACCGCGCGGGCCGACGGGCAGGCGAGGGAGCTTAAGGTCTGCGCCGCGCGGCGGAAGTCGCCGACGCGGTCGTAGACCAAGGTCCGCTCGCGCGCGGTCGAGGTCGCCGCCGACAGCACGTCGACGCCTTTGAATCTGAGCATTTTCACCGCGCGGGAGGCCAGGCCCGGGACGCCCGCGCCGTTGAGCACCTCGGCGGTCGTCGCGTGGACGTCCGGCTCCTGGGGGTCGGGCGTCAACAAACGGCCCAGCAGGGCGGGGGCCTGAGCCTCGTCGGGGAGGCGAACCGGCCGCAAGTCGGCGACGTTCATGCGCCGCGTCTCCAGCGCGAAGAGCAGGGGGTCGAGCGCGTCCCCGTCGCCCGCCCATAGGCCGCGCCAGCCGCGGCGAACCAGCGACAGCCAGGTCCGCGGCCGCCGCGCGCGAATCTTGAGCTCGCGCGCGGCGGCGACCGAGGCTTCCTCTTCCGCGCCGAGCGGCGCGATCTCGACGGCCAGCCGTCCGCGGACCGCGGGAATCGACTCCGGGGAAAGCTGGCGCAGGCGGGCCTCCGCCAAGTCCTCGGCGGCGGCCGCCGCCGCGTCGAGGTCCCGGGTCGCCTTCAGGGCCTCCAGGTAGGCGCGGTCCAGAGTGCGCCCGCGGTCCAGCTTCAGGTCTCCGGGGGCGTGCAGGACCGCCAGCCGCCGCGCGACGGGATCGTAGATCAGCAGGTGCAGGGACGGCGGGGCCGTGGAGCCGCGCTCCCGCGCTTCCAGCCATGTCAGCCAGGGGCGCCCGTCGCGCACGCGCGCGGCCAACGGCGATCCGGCCTCCAGCCGGGCCGCGCCCAGGGCCGCGGCGATCGTGGCGATCGCCAGCACGCGCTCAAGCGTCATCGCGCCGCGAGGGAATTCCACAGTTCGATGGTGAGCGGGTGGAGCCAAGCGCGGCGCGCCAGGGCGTGCGACAGTTTTTCGGCCAGGCAGAGTTCTAACGCGGCGTCGAGGTTTCGAAACGCGAGCGCCCGCGTCTCGGCGACGCCCGGGTATCGGCGGTCGGCGGAGCACGCGTCGGCGACGTACAGCGTCTTGTCGAGCAGGCTCATCACGGGATCGCCGAGCGTGTGCTTGCGCACCGCGGACAGGACCTGCGGGTCGTCGACGCCGAACTCCCGGCGCGCCAGGTCCTCCGAGATGTGCGCGTGCAGCAGCAGAGGCGCGAGGGCGGCGGTCGGCGCCGCGTAAGGCACCTTGAGCCGCCGGCGGCGGACGTACTTCGCCATCATCGACGAAGGGAACCGGCGGCCCGCGTCGTGCAGAAGCGCGGCCAGCCGCGCCTTGCCGGCGTCGGCCCCATGGCGCCGCGCGAGGGCCTCGGCCAGGGCGGCGACGTTGAGCGCGTGCTCATAGCGCGGAGGCTTTAGCGTGGCGCGCAGGCGCGCGAGCAGCCCGGTCCCGTACAGACCCTCTTTCGCGATGCGGGCGGCGACCTGCGGGAACAGCAGGTCGGAGCAGTTCTGGCCCAACGCGAGCGCGCCCCGCAGTTCCGTCGAGGACGCGTCCGGGAAGCGTCCGGGGAGGCGGCGGAAGAAGCCCGGCGGCCGGCCGGCGGCGCCGGGACGCGCGCCGTACCACCAGGTCGCGAGCGAGCGCAATCGGGCCGGATGCTTCCACCGGGGGAAGGACGCCGCGGCGTCCTGGCCGCAGACGAAATGCAGCTCGCCGCGAGGGTCCCGCGCCCGCAGGCGGGCGAGCGTGTCGACGGTGAAGGCCGGCCGGCGCCCTCGAACCTCCGAGAGTTCCACGCGCGCCGCGCGCCGCCAGCGGGGGGGGAGCGCGGCGATGAGCCCGATCCGTACGAGGGCGACGCGCGCGTCCGCGGAACCCGACGGCCCGTAAGCCTTCAGCGGCGCGTGGAACGCCGGCACGACGAGTATCCGGTCGGGGCGTACCCGCGCCGCCGCCGCCGCCAGCAAGGCCGCGTGGCCGCGGTGCGGGGGATCGAAACTGCCGCCGAAGACGAGGGTTCGCATGGGCGGCGACATTCTAGCATTCGGCGCGGCGGCCCGCGTTCCTTGACGGGGAGGGGGTGAAAACGCGATGATGGTCCATGGCTGATGTGAGACCGTTTCGCGGCGTGCGCTACGTCGCGGCCTCGTTGGACGAGGCGCTGTGTCCCCCCTACGACGTCATCGGACCCGAGCTCGCGGGCGAGCTCCGGCGCCGCCCCCGCAACGCCGTCTTCCTTGAACTGCCGAAGGGCGAGGGAGCCGCGCGCTACGCGAACGCGAAGTCGGTCTGGAGGAAGTGGACCTCCGACGGCACTTTGCGGCGCGACGAGGCGGCCGCGTTCTACGTCGTCGAGGAGACCTACAGGCTGGGCGGCCGCGCGCGCGTGCGCCGCGGCTTCCTGGCCGCGCTGGGCGCCACGCCGCGGGCCGCGCGCGCGATCATCCCGCACGAGCGCACGCTGGCCAAGCCCAAGGCCGACCGCCTGCGCATGATCGACAC
Source organism: uncultured Elusimicrobia bacterium (assembly GCA_903874575.1). GTDB lineage: Bacteria > Elusimicrobiota > Elusimicrobia > UBA1565 > UBA9628 > GWA2-66-18. The sequence goes on along the minus strand of CAIQSZ010000178.1, from coordinate 4,924 downwards.
CCTGCGCGTCAACACCAGCCCCATCTTCGGCGTCTTCGCCGACCCTTCGGGCGCGGCGCGCAGGGCGCTGGCGGCCGCGACGCGGGCCAAGCCCGTCGCGCGCGGACGTTCGCACGCGGGGGTCAAGTACCGCGTCTGGCGCGTCGACGAGCCGAAGGCCGTCGCGGCGATCCGCCGCGCCCTGGCCCCGCGTCCGGTTTTGATCGCCGACGGCCACCACCGTTATTCGGTCAGCCGCGACCATCACCTGAAGACCCGGCTGCCCGGCTCCGACGCGGTGCTGTGCTATTTCGTGCCCGACGAGGACGCGGGCCTGGTCGTGCTGCCCACGCATCGCATCGCGGCGAAAAGCCTGCGCGCGCGCGCGGAGTCGCTGGCGACGCTCGAGCGCTTCGGTTCCTTGCCGGCGCTGGAGAAGGCGCTGGCGCGTTCGAAGAACCCCTATGCGTTCGGCCTCATTGAGGACGGCTACCTCCTCGGCACGCCGAAGTCGCCCGGCGGCTGCCGCTCCGGGCTGTCCGTCGAGTGGATCGGCGGGCGGCTGCTGGACGGCATCGGGCCCGATGAATTGAGCTACACGCCCGACGCCGCGCTGGCGCTGAAGAAGGCCAAGGCCCTGCGCGGCGCCGCGGTGCTGGTCAAGCCGTTCACCGTCGCGCAGGTGCGCGCGGCGGCGCGCAAGGTCGGGCTTCTGCCGCAGAAATCCACGTATTTCTTTCCTAAAATCGCCACGGGTCTGGTCTTCCGCCCGCTCGCTCCGTGAAATTCTCGGTCGTCGTCGCGGCGCACAATGAGGGCGCGCAGATCGCCTCGGCGCTCAAGCGCTTGACGCAGATATCCAAGACCAGCCCGGTGGAACTGGTCGTCGTCGACGGCGGCTCCGACGACGCCACCGCGGCCGTCGCCGCCGACTGGGCCGACCACGTCGTCTTGTTCGGCTCCGACAACCGGGGCGCGCAGTGGCACGCGGGCGCCGAAAAGGCGACCGGCGACGTCCTGCTTTTCCTGCGCGCCGACGCTCAGCCGCCGGGGAACTGGCAGCAGGCGCTCGAGCACTTTTGGCTGACGACGCCGGCCGACCAGGCCGCGGCGGTCGGCTTCACGGTCGCCTACGGGGGCGGCGCCGGACTGCGCTTGCTGTCGGCGTGGTCGAACGCGCGGGTGCGCGGCGGCGTGCTGGGAGCGGACCACGGCATCTGCACCACGCCCGAGATTTACAAGGCCGTCGGCGGCTTCCCTCCCTTCCCGGAGCTTGAGGACTACGAGTTCAGCCGCCGTCTTCGAGCGCACGGCCGCATTCATCTCCTCAAGGACCGCATCCATGCGGCCGCCCGTCGCATGCGTTCGAGGGGACCGCTTTCCTACGCGGCGCGGCGCGTCTGGTCCGAGGCGCGCTTCCGCCTGGGCGCCAAGCCCGAGGATTTGTTCCCGGAGCGCTCGTCGCGCTGAAGGCGGCGGGAGCCCGCGTTCACGGGCGCGCCGCCAATAGCGCGCGGGAGTCCTCGACGGCGTCGTAGGCCGCGGCGATGTCCTCGGCGGTCGAACAGTACGGGGGCATCAGGTAGACGACGTTCCCCAGCGGGCGCAGCAGCACGCCGCGCGACAGGTAGAAGTCATAAAGCCGGGGGCCGACGTCGGACAGATATCCCGAGTCCCGCGCGTCGAACTCCACCGCGGCGATGGTTCCGAGCCGGCGCGCGGCGGCGATTCCGGGGCGGCCGGCCAGGCGCTTGAGGCCGCTTTCGTGCGCCCGCGCCACGGCGGCGATGCGTTCGAATACGGGCTCCTGCTCGAAGATGTCGAGATTGGCCAAGGCGGCCGCGCAGGCCAGCGGGTTGGCGGTGTAGGAGTGCCCGTGGAAAAATGCGCGGCCGCGGTCGAGGGAATGGAAGCCGGCGAAGACCTCGGCCGAGGCGAGCGTGACGCCCAAAGGCAGGAAGCCTCCCGTGACGCCTTTTGAAAGGCACATGATGTCCGGCGAGACTCCGGCTTGGTCGCAGGCGAAAAGCGTGCCCGTACGTCCGAAGCCGGTCATGACCTCGTCGGCGATGAATAGGACGCCGTGGCGCCGGCAGAGTTCGCGCAGGCCGCGCAGGACCGCCGCGCCGTACATCTTCATGCCTCCGGCTCCCAGGACGAGGGGTTCGACGATCAGCGCGGCGACGCGGCCGGGCGAGTCCTTGAGCAGGCGCTCGAACGCCTCGAGCGTACCGCCGCCGTCGGCCTCGGGGAAGGGGAGGCGCTCCACGTCGAAAAGCAGGCGCGCGTAGGGCGCCGTGAACGGTCCGCGCGCGCTGACCGACATGGCCCCGAAGGTGTCTCCGTGATAGGCGCAATCGAGGGCGGCGATCACGGATCGGCGCTCCCCGGCGGGGCGGCAGGCCAGCGCCATCTTGACGGCGACCTCGACCGCAGTCGAGCCGTCGTCCGAAAAGAACGCGCGTTCAAGCCCCTTCGGAGCGACGGCGACGAGCCTGGAGGCCAGCCGTTCGGCCGGCTCGTGCGTGAAGCCCGCGAAGATGACCTGTTCGAGGCGCCGCGCCTGCGCGGAGATCGCGGCGGCGATGCGCGGTTCGGCGTGGCCGTGCAGATTGACCCACCAGGACGAGATCGCGTCGAATATCCGGCGGCCGTCGGCCAGGTGCAGAAAGGATCCTCGGGCGCTTTCGACCAGCGGAGGCGGCGCCGCCGTCGCGTGCTGCGTATAGGGGTGCCAGGGGCGGCCGGTCCGGCTCTCGGCGGTCATGCCGGCGGTCGCCCGATAAAATCGGCGCGGCGAAAACCCGCGGCGAAGGCGTCCCGCAATTCGCGCGCCCCCGGCTTCGCCAGCCATGGAAGGATGCCCAGGCGGCGGGCTCCCGAAAAACGCGCGATGGCCGCCTCGGTCTCGGGCTGAGGCTCCCCGATGAACGCGATTCCCAAGAGGGGAATCCCGCGTTTCACGAGCGCTTCGACCGAGAGCAGCGTATGGTTGATCGTGCCGAGGCTGGTGCGGGCGCAGAGCACGACCGGCGCGGCCCAGCGGGCGACGATATCGGCCTGAAGCAGGTCGTCGCTCAGGGGCACGAGGAGGCCGCCGGCCAATTCGACGACGAGAGGTCCCTGGACCTCGGGCGGACGCAGGCGTCGCGGTTCTATGGCCGCGCCGTCGAGCGCGGCGGCCCGGTGCGGCGACAGCGGCGCCTTGAACGCGTAGGCTTCCTTCAAAAAACGATCCGCGGGCAGGCCGGTCAGCATGCGCGCGCGGAGCGTGTCGGTGGCGCCGTCCGAATCGACGCCGGCCTGCACCGGCTTCCAGTAATAGCCGTCGAGAGCGAGCGTCAACGCGGCCGCGAAGACGGTCTTGCCGACGCCCGTGTCCGTGCCGGCGACGACGATCGGCTCAGCCCGCACCCTGGCGATCCCTGTGGGGGGCGCGCGGCTTGAGTCCGAGGCGCGCAAGCAGCGCCTCATCGGCGCAACGGCCCGGGTTGGGCGTCGTGAGCAGTTTTTCGCCCGTAAACATCGAGTTGGCGCCCGCCAGCATCGCCAATGCCTGGGCTTCCGGACTCAAAGACAGCCGGCCCGCGCTCAGGCGCACCATCGCGCGCGGCATCAGGATGCGCGCCGCGGCGATCGTGCGCACGAAATCCATGGGGTCCACCGTCGGAGCGTCCGCCAACGGCGTGCCCTCCACGTGAACCAAGGCGTTGATCGGAACGCTTTCGGGCTGGGGATCGAGGTTGGCCAGCCTGCATAGGAGGTCGATGCGGTCGTCGACGCTCTCGCCCATGCCCAGGATCCCGCCGCAGCAGACCGAGATGCCGGCGTCGACCACGTGCCGGATCGTCCGGAGCCGGTCCTCATAGACGCGCGTGCGGATGACCCGTCCGTAGAAAGACTCCGATGTGTCGAGGTTGTGGTTGTAGGCGGTCAGGCCGGCTTCGGCCAGGCGGCGGGCCTGGTCGGCCGTCAGCATGCCGAGCGTGCAGCAGACCTCCAGGCCCAGCGCGCGCACGCCCCGCACCATGTCCAGGACGCGGTCGAACTCGGGACCGTCCTTGATTTGGCGCCAGGCCGCGCCCATGCAGAAGCGCGTCGAGCCTTCTTCCCGGGCCGCGCGCGCCGCCGACAGCACGGCGTCGACGTCCATCAGCGGTTCGGGCGGGACCGCCGCGGGGTGATGGACCGACTGCGGGCAGTAGTCGCAGTCTTCCGGGCAGCCGCCCGTCTTGACCGAGAGCAACGTGCAGGTTTGAACTTCGGAAGCGTCGTGGTGGCTTCGGTGCACGGTCGCGGCGCGATAGACGAGCTCGAGCAGGGGCGCTTCGTAGATTTCGCGCACGGCCCGAGGAGTCCATGAGTCCCGTCGCTGGTCGGCGCTCACGCGCTTAATCTAGCATATGGCCGTCTTTTCCCGCGCTATTCGGCCAGCAGGATCGGCGCGGCGGGCGGGGGCGCGTCGAGGGGAAGCTCGTCGAAAAACTCTCCGATACGACGTTCGATCTCGGCGCAGTCCATGGTCGAGCATACGGCCACGCGCATCGCCTTATTGCGGGGCAGGCCCTGCGTGTACCAGACGCAGATGCGGCGCATGTTCAGCGCCGCCTGGCGGTCGCCCAGGTGCAGGCGCTGGAGCGCGAAGTGCCGGAGCAAGGTGCTCTTTCTCTCCAAGATCGACGGCACGTACGGCGTCGCGCGCGCGTCGCGCAGTCCTTCCTCGAGGTTCCGGTAGATCCACGGGTTGCCCAGGCCGCCGCGGCCGATCATCACGCCGTCGCAACCCGAAACGTCGAAGAGACGCCGAGCGTCGTCCGGCGTCAGGACGTCGCCGTTGCCGATCACGGGGATATGGACCGCGCGCTTGACCTTGCCGACGGCTTCCCAATCCGCGGCGCCGCCGTACTGCTGGGCCTGGGTGCGGCCGTGCACGGTCACGGCGTTC
>CAIQSZ010000177.1 GCA_903874575.1 uncultured Elusimicrobia bacterium | reverse complement strand
TCTCAGATCCTTCTGGACGGGGCCGACAACGCGTACGCGGGCACGGTCGCCTCGTATTTGGGCGGCCTGCAGGCCGCGGCGCGCGCCCGTTTCTCGACGGCGCCTCCGCCCGCGGCGTCGATCCGCGCCCGCTTCCTCTTCAACGAGGAACTGAACTCGCGGTGGTTCATCGTTCCTGGGATCTTCGTGATCGTCGTCGGGCTCATCTCGACCTTGCTCACCGCGCTCACCGTGGCCCGCGAGTGGGAGAACGGCTCCATGGAACTGCTGATGTCGACGCCGGTCCAACCGTTGGAAATCATCCTGGGCAAGATCGCGCCCTACCTGGGGCTGTCCTTGGTCGGGGTCGCGCTCGTCTACGGCTTGGCGAGACTGGTGTTCGGCGTCCCGTTCGTCGGCAGCCACCTGGTGTTTCTTCTCGCGACCGGCCTGTTCCTGGCGGCGACGATGTCTCAGGGCCTGGTCATCTCGGTGATCGCCCGCCAGCAGCAGCTCGCGTTCCAGCTGGCGATGAACACCGGCATGCTGCCGATCCAGCTGTTGTCGGGCTTCATCTTTCCGGTCGAGAGCATGCCGCTTTTCTTCCGTTATGTGACGGTGATCCTGCCCGCGCGTTGGTACATGACGCTCACGCGCGCGCTTTTCTTGAAGGCGCCGGATCTCGCGATGCTGGCGGGCCCGTTCGGCGCGCTGACCGCGCTCTCCGTCCTTTTCGTGTTCTTCGCCCTTCATAAGTTCAAGATGGACCTGGAAACATGATCAACCCGACCATCGTCGGCTTCGTGCGCAAGGAGCTGGCCCAGGCGTTGCGCGACAAGCGCATGCGCGGGATGCTGCTGGTCATGCCCGTCGTCCAGCTCCTGATGTTCGGCTTCGCGCTTTCCAGCGAGATACGCAACATCCGACTGGCCGTCGTGGCCGGGCCCGGCGACGCGTTTACCCGCGAGCTGGCCGAACGTTTTTACGCCGGCCGCTGGTTCGTCCGGATGCGGCCCGGTCCCGGCGAGCCCTTCGACTGGCTGCGGTCGGGCCGCGCCGAGGCGGTCCTCGTCGCCCCGACGGGGGGCGCCGACAAGGCGTACGGCCGCGGCGCCGCGGTGTATCAGCTCCTGATCGACGCCACCAACGCCCAGCGCGCGCGGGGCATCGAGCGTTACGCCCAGTCCATCCTGGCCGCGCAGCTTCGCGCCCGCGGCGACCCGGGGACCGAGACGTTCTCCTTCGTCGTGCGCACGCTGTACAACCCGGAGGACGACACCTCCACCTACATGGTTCCCGGCACGTTGTGCCTCCTGCTGTGCTTGGTCACCTTGACCCTGACCAGCATGTCGATGACCCGCGAGCGGGAGTCGGGCACGCTGGAGACCCTGCTATCCGCTCCGGTTTCGCCGTGGGAGGTGCTGGCCGGCAAGACGCTGCCGTACGCCCTCCTGGGACTGGCCGACGTGCCGCTGGTGTTGTCGGTCGCGTGGGCGATGGGCGTGCCCATCCGCGCGCCGCTGTGGGAAATATTTCTCGTCGCGGCCGTTTTCGTGTGCACCTCGGTCGCGCTCGGCTTCCTCATTTCTTCCTACACGCGCAGCGCCCAGCAAGCGCAGTTGGGCACCTTCCTGATCTTGTTTCCCGCGATTCAGCTCTCCGGGGTCGTCTACCCCGTCGAGAACATGCCCACGGCCGTGCGTTGGCTCACTTACCTGGACCCCATTCGTTACCTCGTCATCATGATACGCCATCTGATGCTCAAGGGCGGAGACTTGGGCCTGCTCCTCCCCAATTTGGCGGCGCTGGCGGCCATCGGCGTCGCCGCCGTGGTCTGGGCGGGCCGCCGCTTCCGCCAGACCCTGAACTGAGGCTCCGCGCGGCGCCGGGAAAGGCCGCCGCGTCCGATTTGGCATAATCGTCCGCATGGAACGAACGGAGATCAAGGACGTCCTGGCGAAGGCGAAGGCCGGCGACAAGATCGTCGTCGCCGGCTGGATCAAGTCGGTGCGCGAGTCGAAGAGCGTGGGTTTCGTCCACCTCAACGACGGCTCGACCTTCGACTCCCTGCAGATCGTCGTGCCCGAGGGGTTCGTAGGCCGCGACCGCATCCTCAAGCAGATCACGGGCGCGGCGCTCGTCGCCAAGGGCACGCTGGTCGCCTCTCCGGGAAAAGGCCAGACCTTCGACCTGGAGCCCGCGAGCATCGAGATTTTGGGAGAGTGCGACCCGTCGTCTCCCGTGCAAAAGTCCGGCACCTCCTTCGAGTTCCTGCGCGGCGTCGCGCACATGCGCCCGCGCACGAACACCTTCGGCGCGGTCTTCCGCACGCGCGCGGAGTTGTCCTACGCCGTCCACCAGTTCTTCCGCGACCGGGGCTTCGTGATGTGCCACTCGCCCATCCTGACGACCTCCGACTGCGAGGGCGCGGGCGCGCTGTTCCAGGTTTCCACGCTCGACGCCGAGAAGCCGCCGCGAGGCCCCGACGGGAAGATCGACTGGTCGCAGGACTTCTTCGGCGAGAAGACCGGCTTGACGGTCTCCGGCCAGCTGGAGGCCGAGATTCTGGCGATGTCCCTGTCGAAGGTCTATACGTTCGGTCCGACCTTCCGCGCCGAGCCGTCCACCACGCCGCGCCACGCCGCCGAGTTCTGGATGATCGAGCCGGAGTTCGCGTTCGCGGATATAGACGACGACCGCGCTCTGGCCGAGGCGTTCGTGAAGCACCTGATCGAGCACGTCTTCAAGCACTGCGAGCGCGACTTGCGGTTCTTCGACGAGCGCATCGAGAAGGGCCTGCGCGCGAAGCTGGAGGCCGTCGCCAAGGCCGAGTTCGGCGTCATCGAGTACACGAAGGCCGTCGAGGTGCTGAAGAAGTCCGGCCGCCGGTGGAACTACCCCGTCGAGTGGGGCGGCGACCTGCAGACGGAGCACGAGCGCTACCTGACCGAGGAATACGCCGAGCGCCCGCTGTTCGTCGTCGGCTATCCGCGTTCGCTCAAGCCTTTCTATATGTACTGCAACGACGACGGAAAGACCGTCGCCTGCATGGATCTCCTCGTCCCGCGCGTCGGCGAGTTGATCGGCGGCTCCCAGCGCGAGCATCGCCTCGACGTGCTGCTGGCCCGCATGAAGGAGACCGGAATCGATCCCGAGGCCTACTCCTGGTACGCCGATCTGCGCCGCTACGGAACCGTCCCTCATGCCGGCTTTGGCTTGGGTTTCGAGCGCATGCTCATGTACGTCACCGGCATGGAGAACATCCGCGACGTCGCGCTTTGCCCGCGCGTTCCGGGCTCCGCGAAGTTCTGAGGTCTCGACGAGAGATTTGACCGCGCGGCCGCGATAGCCTACAATCTCGCGTCGCATATCTCCCGCCGGTGGAACCTGGTGAAAGTCCAGGGCTGCCCCGCAACGGTGATCCGCGCTCGCGCGCGGTAAGTCCGGTCTTCCGGCGGAGAGTCCGCGCCTTCGAGGGAAGAACATGACCACGCCGCCCCGTCTCGCCGCCGTCCTGCTGTCGCTGTCCGTCCTCCTCCCGTCTCCCGCCCTCGCCGAGCTCGCGTTGACTGACCGCGGCTTCGAGGATTCCTTGCGTTCCGTGCTGGGCGCCTCGCGTCTGCCCGTGCCCGCCGAGAGCGCCCGCGTCCCCGCGCAGGCGCGCGTCGTCGACGCCGCCGAGCTGGAGGCGTCCGGCGCCAGGACCTTGGCCGACGCGCTTCGCGGCGCGCCGGGCGTCGTGCTCTACAACCAAGTCGGCAACGCCTACCAGCCGACTTTGGATTTACGCGGCTTCAACGCGACGCCCGTTACGGCGACCTTGGTGCTGGTCGACGGGGTGCGCGTCAACGAGCCCGACTTCGGCCAAGTGAACTGGCAGTTGATTCCGCCGTCGGACGTCTCGCGCGTGGAGATTCTGCCCGGCCCGCAGACCTTGTACGGCCCCGGCGCGCTGGGCGGCGTCGTCAGCGTGACGACCAAGCGCGGCGGCGCGAAAACGAGCGCGTCGGCGGGCGCGGACGTCGGCAGTTTCGGGCTCCGGCGCTACTCCGCCTCCCTCGACGGTCCCGCCGGCCCCTTGACCTATCGCGCCGAAGCCTCGCGCGAGACGGACGACGGCTGGCGCCGCAACGCCGGGTCGCGCTTGACCCGCGCTTCCGGGCGGCTGGACTATCGCGACTCGCGGAACGAGGCGTGGGTGAGCTACCGTTTCGCCGACGACGGCCTCAAGCAGGCCGGCTCCCTGACGGCCGACGAGCTGGGGCGGGACCGTCGCCAGAACGTTAGCTTCGTGGAGAACGACTCCC
>CAIQSZ010000176.1 GCA_903874575.1 uncultured Elusimicrobia bacterium | reverse complement strand
TACCGTGCTCGGCGGGAACTTCAACCTCTGGGTGCTGCTGATGGTCGTTACGATCCTGGCGGGAGGCGTGGTCGCCTCGCTCGCCTTTCCGCACGAGAGCAAGAGGAAGGCTTAACATGATGACCTGGATGAAACGCGTGTTCCTGTTCATGGCCGTGAACCTGCTGGTGATGCTCACCATCTCCATCGTCCTGCAGTTTCTCGGCGTCGGACATTACCTGAGCGCCCGCGGCGTCGATTACCGCTCGCTCGCCGTGTTCTGCCTTGTCTGGGGCATGGGCGGGGCCTGCATCTCGCTCGCGCTGTCGCGGGTGATGGCCAAGTGGAGCATGGGCGTTAAGATCCTAGACCCACGCTCCGGCGACAAGCTCGTCGAGACCGTCCACGCGCTCGCCCGCCGCGCGGGCCTTCCCGCGATGCCCGAGGTCGGCATCTACGACAGCCCCGAGCCCAACGCCTTCGCCACCGGCCCGACGCGCTCGCACGCTTTGGTCGCCGTCTCGATGGGTTTGCTCGAGAGCATGAACAAGAACGAGCTCGAAGGCGTGCTCGCCCACGAGGTCGCGCACATCGCCAACGGCGACATGGTCACGATGACCTTGGTCCAGGGCGTGGTCAACGCGTTCGTGATGTTCCTGGCTCGGGTCATCGCCTTCGCGGTGAGCCGCGGCGACGACCGCGACAGCCGGGGCATGGAGCGGCTGACCGTGTTCGCGCTCGAGATCGCGCTCGGCTTCCTCGGCATGATCGTCGTCGCCTGGTTCTCCCGCCTGCGCGAGTTTCGCGCCGACGCCGACAGCGCCAAGCTCGGCGGTCGCGAGAAAATGATCGCCGCCCTGCAGGCTCTTCAGCGGCGCTTCGAGCCGTCGGATGAACAGGAGGCCTACGCGTCCCTGAAGATCGCGGGCGGACGCGGCGGGTTTCTGGCGTTGATCTCGACGCATCCGCCGTTAAACGACCGCATCGCGGCTCTGCGCCGCGGATGATCACCTACCACGCGGCACGCAGGGCGGTCATGGTCACGGCGGGGTTCCTGTATGTCTTCAGCAATTTTTGGAATTTTAGTATCCGTACCTGAGACGAGAAATGTCAGTACTTCAACCCACCGAAAGGCGGGTTTGTGTTTTATGGGGCCTTGGTTGATCTTGGCGGCGGCGAGCCGAACGGGGTCGCGCCGCTGGACCTGATGGCCCAGGGGCGGTCGCTCGTTTCGACCGCCGCATCGCGCCGCCGTCCACGAGGGAGACAAGGTCGGCGAGGAGCGCTCCCGCGTCCGAAGCGTTCTTGAAGAACTCCCGGTCCAGAGCTTCGATGCGCCGGACCGAGGCGTTCGTGATCCGCCGCCCCTGGGCCGTCGGGACGACGAGGAAGGATCGTCCGTCGGACGGGTTGCCGCATCGCACGAGAAGACGCTTCTTCTCCAAGGATTTGATCAGATCCGAGACCATCATGCGGTCCATCCCGGAATGCGCGGCAAGGCTCGTCGGCGTCACCGGGCCTACGTCGCTCAGGTAGACCAGACAGGTCATGAGCGAGAACTGGGTCGGCGTCACGCCCAGATCGCGCAGACAGCCGGCGTGAAGGCGTTGGAGCAGGTTCGACGCCTTCCAGAGCATGAAACCGGGGCTGTCTTCCGCCCGGCCGAAGCCCGTCTTCAGCTTCGTCACGGCTTGGCGGCGCGCCGTAGGTGCTCGGCCAGCGCCTCCATCTGGGCCGGGACTCCCGCCGCGACGCCTTCGGCGACGATCTTCCTCCAGACCCATGACAGCGGCCCCTCAACCCAGATTGCGCTTTTGAGCGTCAGGCCCTGAGGCGTCCGGGCCATCTCGTGGGCGTCGTACATGCGCGCCAGCGGGAACCGGGCGAAGTCGGTGAATCCTTTCGCCGGGTCCGCGCTGAGAATCTCGATGTCGACTTCCGGGCCGCCTTTCGGCTTCAGCTTGAACCGCGCCCCCGCCTGGAAGGGGCCCGAGAGCCGGACGGACTCCAGGTCCTTGTCCCACTCGGGCCACCGCTCGACGTCGGCCCACGCGGCCCACACCGCTTCGACGTCGAGGCCGGGGAAGGTCTTTTCGTATTCAACTCGCCACATGATTGATCCTCCTGCGACTTATATAATAAGCATGCTTATTATATGCGGGCAGTCCCCCTTCGTCAAGGCGCGCCGCATGCCAGCACAGCGCACCCGCGCTACGCGCCTGCCGCCAATTCGACACCGGTCAAAAAAGACTTGTGACCAATTTTTGACCATAGCCCCTACAAAAGCAGAGAACCCGGTCAAAGCCCAACGAAAGGCTCCAACCGGGTTCTCATCGAGAAACGCGAATAAACTGGTGGACCTGAGCGGGATCGAACCGCTGACCTCCTGCATGCCATGCAGGCGCTCTCCCAGCTGAGCTACAGGCCCGTGAACTGCATTGTAACAGATTACGAAGGCGGAGCTCAACCGCGCGGGCTAGGGCGGTTCGGCGAGGGGCGGGCGGGGCGCGGCGCCGGACGGGGCGCGCGCGGCGGTGGGGAAATCGAACACGGCGGCCCAACGGCCGTCGTCGCCGTAGGTGAGGATTTTGCCCAGGGGAGGGGGCGCGCCGGCGGCGCGCAGGATGGAGAGCAGGCGCTTGTCCCCCCCGCCTTTGGCGGCGCGCAGCATGGCGGCGGTATGGAGGCCCAGCCCGGGCTTCAAGATCTCCAGCCCGTCCAGCATCTCCGGGAACTGCTCGGGACGGACGAGGGCGTGGGCGAGGAGAAGGGACGCCGCCTGCGGAGGCGGCAGGGCTGCCCGGCCCAGCTTCGCGCGCAGGTCGGACATTCCCTGGCCGGACGTCGAGGACTGCTCCAAGTAGTCGGCGACGGCGCGCGGAACGGTCATGGAGGCCACGGACTGGAGATGAATCTGGAACGCGTCGAGCAGCCACGAGGCGAACAACTCGTCGTCGGCCAGCGCCAGCCGCGCCGACGAGAGGAACGCGCCGGGAAAACCGGTCGCGGCGACGGCGTGCGCGTCGGCGGCGCCGACGGGACCGGCGGCGGCCGGAAGCGGCGCGCCCAGCAGGATCAGCGCCAGCGCGCCGCTGGGCTTCACCGGTCCTTGCTCGTCGCGGCGGAAAACGCGTCGAGCGCGCGCTCGCGCGCCCGGGCGTGATCGACCAAGGGAAGCGCGTACGCTCCGGCCGCGGCCAGGCCCGCCGGGTCGGCGGTCCACGGCTCGTGCACGACCGCGGGCGGCAAGGCCGCCAATTCCGCAATCCAGCGCTTCACATAGACGCCTTCGGCGTCGAACTTCCGGCCCTGGAGGACGGGATTGAATACGCGGAAGAACGGCGCGGCGTCCGCGCCGCACCCCGCGGTCCACTGCCAGCCCAAGGTGTTGCAGGCCTGGTCGGCGTCCACCAAGGTGTCCCAGAACCAGGCCGCGCCGTCGCGCCAGTCGATCAGGAGGTCCTTGACCAGGAACGAGGCCGCGATCATCCGCGCCCGGTTGTGCATCCAGCCCGTGCGCCAAAGCTCGCGCATCCCGGCGTCCACCGCCGGAAAGCCCGTGCGGCCCCGCGTCCAGGCGGAAAAGGACTTCAAATCCCGCCGCCACGCAAAGCGGGAGAACTCGGGCCGCAGCGGCTCGGCGACGGTGAGCGGGAAATGGTGGAGCAGGTGGTGGGCGAACTCCCGCCAGACCAATTGCCTCAGATAGACCTCCGGCCCGCGCCCCGGCGCTGCGGCGGCGCAGCGGGCGACAAGGTCCCAGACCCGGCGCGGGGAGACCTCCCCGAAGTGAAGATGAGGAGAAAGCCTGGAGACGCCGTCTGCGGCCATGAAGTCGCGCGCCTCATGATAGCTTCCCGCGCCCCCGTCGACGAACGCGGCCAGGCGCGCGTTCGCGCCCTTCTCGCCGGGCTCCCACGCGGGGCGAAAGCCCGCGGCCCAGTCCGTTTTCGCCACCAGTTCCAGGGAGTCGAGCGGCTCGGATTCGGGCCAGGTCCCGGGCGCGTCCAGGCGCGCGGGCGCCGCCGACGCGGCCGGCGGGGCCGGACGGTGGAGGCAGGCCTTCCAGAACGGCGTGAACACCTTGAACGGGCCGCCGGCCAAGGTCTTCACTTCCCACGGCTCGAAGAGCAGGGCGGAGTTGAAAGTCTCCGCCTCCAGCCCGTCGGCGCGCAGTCCCTCCGCCACCTTGACGTCCCGCGCGACCAAGGAAGGCTCATAGCGGCGGCTCCAGCAGACGGATTTCGCGCCCGTCTGCCGGACCAAAGCGCGCAAGGCGGCAAGCGCGGGCCCGCGGCGGATGATCAGGCGCGAGCCGCGCTGTCGCAGGGACGCGTCCAAGGCCTCCAAGGACTGGCGCAGCCACCACCGCGAGGCCGCGCCCGGAGCCGCCGCCCCTTCTTCCTCGGAAGACCAGATAAACACCGGCACCACCGGCCCCCGAGCCGCCGCCGTCGCCAGCGCCGGATGGTCGGCCAGGCGCAGATCAAGGCGGAACCAGACCAAAGAGGGCGGGGCCGCGCGACGGCCGTCTGAATTCACGGCGCCGGGAGCAGGGCCGAGACCGCGGCGCGCCCGCGGACCTTCGCGATGACGGCGGCGGTGCGCCCGTCCTTGCCGGAAATCGCCGGATCGGCGCGCGCGTCGAGCAAGGCCTTCGCCACCGCGGTGTAGCCGCCGTGCGCGGCCCACATCAGCGCGGTGTAGCCGCCGTTATCGCGGGCGTCCACGGCCGCGCCGCGCCCCAGCAGATACTTCGCCACGTCCAGGCCCCCCAACTGAGCGGCCCGGATCAGCGGCGTCGCCCCCTTCGGGTCGCGCGCGTCCACCGCGGCCTTGCAGGCGAGCAACGCCGCCGCGGTCTCGACGGTCGACTGTCCCGCGGCATAGGCCAGCGCCGGCACGCCCGACGCGTCCTTCGTCGCGCAGGAGAAACCGCGCGTGGCCAGCAGGGACACCACGTCGGCGCGCCCGCCCTTGGCCGCCTCGATCATCGCGTCGAAGCCCGGCGGATCGGCCGGCCGCAGATCGGCGCCCTTGTCGACAAGCGCCCGGACCATCGCCGCGGTGCCCCGGCCCACCGCCCACATGACCGCGGTCCAGCCGTACCGGTCTTTCTCGCCGACCGCGGCGCCCGCGGCCAGCGCGGCCTTCAGCGCCGCCAGATCGCCGTTTTTCACGGCCTCCACCAGGGGCGGCTCCGCCGTCGTTGTGGGAGCGGCGAAAGCGGCGGACGCGGCGGCAAGCGTCAGGACGAGCGCGGCGGGAACTTTCATCCTCGGAGTATAGACCTCGCCGCGGCTTCCGTCAATAAGCTCCCGTCAAAAGGAAGAAGGCCCCGGACGGTTCGACCCGGGGCCTTCTTCATCGCGACCACGAACAAACTTGCGCAGGGAGGGACTCGAACCCTCACGCCTTTCGGCATACGCCCCTCAAACGTACGCGTCTGCCAGTTCCGCCACCTGCGCGTCTGTGCGGCTTACTTCTTTTTCGCCGCCGGAGCGGGCGCGACGGCCGGGGCCGGGGCCGCGGCGGGAGCCGCGGCGGCGGACTGAGGGGCCGGGGTCTCGAGCGGCGCGGGAACGCCCGCGACGCGCGAGGTCACGCTCGACATGCCGGTGCGATTTTGGATCAAGGTCAGGAACAGGGACGTGAAGGCAAAGGTCGCCGCCAGCCCGGTGGTGAACTTCTTCATGAAGCTGGAGCCGCCGGGGGTGGTGATCAGGGAGTCCCCGCCGCCGCCGAACATCTGCAAGCCCGCGCCCTTCCCGGTCTGCAGGAGAACCACCAGGATCATGCCCAGACAGGCGCAGACGTGCACGACGAGCAGGAAGTGATACATGAGACCCCGATTATACCTTTAAAGGACTCAGGAAGCCAGCGCCGCCAGTCCGGGAAGGACCTTCCCCTCCAGGAGCTCCAAGGACGCGCCGCCGCCGGTGGAGCAGTGGCTCATGGCGGACGCGAGCTTCGCCTTCGACACGACGGACAGGCTGTCGCCGCCGCCGATGATGGTCACGGCTCCGTTCTTGGTCGCCTCGGCCATGGCTTGCGCCACCGCGAAGCTGCCCTTGGAGAACGCCTCCATCTCGAAGATGCCCATGGGACCGTTCCAGAAGATGGTCTTGGCCTTGGCGATGTGATCGGCGAAGAACTCGATGGTGTGCGGGCCGATGTCCACGCCGATCAAGTCGGCCGGGATGGCCATGGCCTGCGTGACGGTGACGTCGGCGTCGGGCTTGATCTCGCGCACGGCGACGTGGTCGGCGGGCAGGAGTATCTCGACCTTCTTGCTGTAGGCCTTCTCGATGATGGCCCTGGCGGCGTCGACCTGGTCCTTCTCGACCAGCGACTTGCCCACGCTGACGCCCTGCGCGGTCAGGAAGGTGTACGACATCGCGCCGCCGATGAGCAGCACGTCCACGCGGTCGAGAAGCTTGTCGAGAACGGCCAGCTTGTCGGAGACCTTCGCTCCGCCGATGATGGCCAAAAACGGGCGGGTGGGGTTGCCCATGGCGCGGTCCAAGAACTCCAGCTCCCGCTGGACGAGGAATCCGACGGCGCCGGGCAGGTACTTGGTCACGCCCGCGGTGGACGCGTGGGCCCGGTGCAGGGCGCCGAACGCGTCCTGGACGAACAGGTCCCCGTTCTTGGCGAGCGCCTTGGCGAAAGCCGGGTCGTTGGCCTCCTCCTCGGCGTGGAAGCGCAAATTCTCCAGCAGGACGACGTCGCCCGGCTTGAGCGCGGCCACGGCTTTCTCGGCCTCGGGGCCGACGCAGTCAGTCGCGAAAGCGACGGGCTTCTTGAGAAGCCGGGCCAGCTCCTCGGCGACGGGCCTGAGGCTGTACTTCGGCTCGAC
>CAIQSZ010000175.1 GCA_903874575.1 uncultured Elusimicrobia bacterium | reverse complement strand
GGTCTCGCCGGCCGCGTCCGCCCGGGGACGGGTCGCGCCGATGGCGGGCAGGGCCTTCGGTCCGTCCGCGAAGCCGTGCTTCATGGATTCGTGGCAGTGAGTGCAGGCGATGTTCTTTTTCGTGACGTGAGTGTCATGGAGAAGGACGTCGTCCGCGAAGCGCTCCAGCGTCTCGGGCTTATTATGGCAGGTGAGACAGCGTTCCTTGGGGGCGGCGCCTTCGCCCTGCACGATGTCGCGGTGGCAGCTTTGACAGCTCACCCCGCGGCCGACGAAATCGCGATGGTTGTAAGTCATGGCTCCGATTTTGAAGTCTTTGTCGGGCAAGGAGTGGCAGCCCGTGCAGCCGGCTATGGGCTTAAGGTTTCGCCCTTCCCCCCTTCCTTTGAAGTGGCAGAGATAGCACGTGTCGTAGGTGACGGCGATGTGATCGCCGATCATGACCTGCGAGTGGCAGGAAACGCAACGCAACTGGCGTCCGCGGCGCAGTTCGGTCAAATGCGGCCGATGATCGAAAAGCACGCCGTTTTTGGCGACGACTTTTCCTTGGAGCAGGCGCGTGGCGTGGCAGCCGGAGCGCAGGCACGAAGCGTCCTCCACTTCGGCGAAGGGCTTGGAGGAGTAGGTGCGCGTCACGTATTTGGCGACTTGCGAAAGAGCCTGGAACTTCTTCCACAGCAGCGTCCGGGGAGAGGCCGGAGGATAATGGCATTGCACGCAGGCGACGCGGTTGTGTTTGGACGCCTTCCATGCCTTGTAGTAGGGCTCCATGATGTGGCAGGAATTGCAGAACGTCGGGCTTTCGGAGTATTCGACCGTGCCCACGCCGGCCAGCAGAACGACGGCGACGGCCGCGGCGACCGCCGGCAATCCGAAAGTCCAGCGCCTGAATTTGAACGAAGCCATGTCTTACCGCTCCTCTCCGTCTCCGGCGGTCTTCTCGTCCGCGCGCTTTTCCTCGCCCGCCTCCGGCAGGTAAGTCTGTCCCGTCAGCCACGCCCAATTCATCGGATAAATATCCGGATCGAGGAACACCCAGTACCCGTGCCAGATTAAAAGCGCCAGGCAGGCGAGCACCGCCTCCAGATAATGGACGATGCGCGCGGTCTCGATCATCCAAAGCGGCAGCCAAGCCATCGCCAGATTGTGGAATAGAAGCATCATGCCCGTCGCCGTCATGACGAAGGAGCCCCATACCAGAGCCCAATACTCGAACTTCTCCGCGTAGCTGAACTGGGCCAGCTCCGGTTTTTTCGGCGACACGCCGACGTTATGGGAGAACACGTGCAGCGGGTCCGAGAAGTCCCGCCGCGCGGGCAGCATGGCTTTCAGCCGCTCGCGGCCTTTCGCGGTGGTCAGATAGGCGACGTGGACGCCGATCATGACCAAGAAGAGTCCCGCCGCGGCGCGGTGCGCGTTGCGGCGCACCGCTTCGCCTCCCAGCAGATGGAAAGGCTGCGCCCACCAGGCCAGAGGATTTTGCAGCGCGAATCCGCTGTAAGCGAGGAGCACGAAGCTGACGGCGGTGGCGGCGTGCTGCCAGCGCTCGTTGCCCGACAGCGGGACTTCGTAGACGCGGTGCCGCCGTCGGCGCGGTCCGCGCATCTTGCGGCTGAGATCGAGCGCGTTGTGGAACAGCATGAGAAGAACCGTCGCCGGAATGGCGACGGCGTAGAGGGCGGCGACGAACGCGGCCAAGCGGCTGCCGCCTCCCACTTGCGCCAAGGTTTCGTGCACCTTGAAGCGGCCCGCGCCCCAGCGTTTGCCGGCGCCTTCGTGGCATTGCCCGCAGGTGCGGGCCAGGTTGGAAGGATGGGTCCGGGAGCGCGGATCGGCGGAGGATTGCACGTCGTGCCAGCCGTGGCAAGAGGCGCAGTCCGCGACCTCCAGGTCGCCGCCCTTGCCGGCCATGCCGTGGAAGGAGGCCTCGAAGCTCTGGACCCGGTTGCCGAAGCGGCTCGAGAGCCGCGTGGAGAGGTGGCAGTCGGAGCAGGACTTCGCGCGATTGCCGCGCGCCACGCGGCTGTCGCTGTCCTTGGGATCCAGGATGTCGTGCTCGCCGTGGCAGTCCACGCAGTTGGGCGCGGAACGCATCCCGCGCGCCGACGCCCGGCCGTGGACGCTGTCCGCGAATTTTTTGGCTTCGACGGCGTGGCACGCGCCGCAGGTCTTGACGATGTTTCTGGCGGCGATTCGCGAGGACGGATCGGACGCGGGACGTATGTCGTGGTGGCCGTGGCAGCTGGAGCAGTTCGCGCTCGCCTCTCCCGCCCGGGCGGCTTTGGCATGGGTGGAGGCCATGTAGCCTTTGAACATGTCCGTGGAACTGAGCCCATGACGTTTGGCGAAATCCGGATCGCTGTGGCATTTCGCGCAGGTCTCCGGCAGCTTCAGGACCGAGACGCTGGAGGCGGGATCGCTTGCCTTAAGTATGGAATGACCGTCGCCGTGGCAGG
>CAIQSZ010000174.1 GCA_903874575.1 uncultured Elusimicrobia bacterium | reverse complement strand
GCCAGCCCGCTGAAGGTCGGCGTCCCCGGAGTCCTTTCCATCCAGGCGCACGATCTGTTCGGCAACGTCGCGGCCGGCGATCCGCAGAACGGCAACTACGTCCTCGACCCGGTCGGCTTCCACAGTTCGGGCTCGACGAACAACGTGACTCTGATCGATCTGACCAACGGCGCGTCTTATCACGTCTTCGTGGCGACCGACGCCGGCGTGTTCTCGAACATGGGCCTGGTCGACACCTACCAGGAGGTGCTGACCGTCGGCGCGACCGACTTGAGCAACACCGGAATCTGGGGCGTGACCAACGACGGCTTCCGCACCGGCCTACCGCCCGTGACCGCTTTGCGCTCCGCCGGCAACGTCGAGCTTGCCGGCATCGTCGTCACGCCCTCGGACCTCGCGCCGGAGTCCAATCCACCGCCGGTCGGCCCCATCCCGGCGGTGAAAATCGGCTACGGCGTGACCAAGAAGACCTTAAACCAGGGAGACGGCACCAGCGCCGGTTCCCCCGATCCGATCCCCATGCTGCGCCTGTCGATGGGGGTAACCGCGACCCAGCCGCAGGCGCTGAGCGCCGGCCTGCGTTCCTTGCGCGTCCAGAGCCGCGTCGAAGGCAACATGAGCAACAGCCACGTCGCGGAGCTGGGGCTGTGGTACGACGCTCCGGGCAACGGTTTCTTCGATCCCATCAACGACACGCTGATGTCGACCGGAGCGTACGACAGCGCGGGCTCGTGGTTCTTCGGCTCCGCCGCGTACGGCCAGCAGCCGCTCGACGTTTCGAACTCGGGCCTGGCGACCACGCTCAACAGCGCGCCGCGCAACTACTTCGTGACCGTGCGCATCGCCTCGTCGGGGTTCGCCAACGGCGAACTGCCGGCCAGCTTCGGTCTTCAGGTGCCGACGCCGTCGAACATCACGCTGGCTCCCGGGTCCCAGGTCGGGGTGGCGCTCAACAACTTCGCGATCTTCACCGCGACTTCCGACGTCGAGCGTCAGCCGGCGCAGATCAACGCCGTCGCCTCCGACATCAACGCCTGGTGGCAGAACGGCAGTTCGTTGACGACCTACGGCTACGTCAATCAAGGCACGACGAACGTCGGCGTCCTGAGGCTGGACGTCTGGACCGACGCGTTCGCGGGCGTGCTCTCCCAGATCACCGTCAACCATTCGGGCACCGGCCTGGACGCGAACATCAGCCGCGTGCGCCTCTACCTGGACACCCAGCCCGACCAAGTGACGACGCCCGGCGACGGCCTCTTCCAATTCGCCGTGGACAAGCCGATCGTCAGCGCGCAGTTCCCCGCGGGGGAGACGCGCCAAGCCCAGCTGGTCATCCCGAGCCCGACCGGAATCAACGGCACGGTGACGGTCTCGACGAAGACCTACTTCCTGGTCTATGACATCGATCCGACCGCGACGCCGGGTCTGACCCACGGCATGACCCTGCAGAACGGGAACGTGGTCCCGCTGGTGGGCAACGGCACGATCAAATCCTTGATCCCGGTGGCGTCCACGCAGGTGTTCGTCCAGGCGACGCCGGACCTGGTCGTGCTCACCGACTGGAATCGCCAGGGCATCAGCACGGCCACCGGCCAAGCGACGAACGCGATCCCGTCGAAGCTGGTCCAGAACGACCGCAACGTGCCGGTGGCCAAGATGACTCTGCGCACGAACTCGGGCGCGGCGGAGTGGACCGCCCTCAAGCTGGACCGCTGGCTGCCGTCCACGATCAACGGCGGCAACGGCTTCTATAATCCGCTCTTCGCCCAGGTCAACAAAGCCTCCGACGTCACCGACATCAAGATTTGGGCCGACGGCAACGGCGACGGACTTCTCAGCGTCTCGACAGACGCGCAGGTTTCTCCGCTGAACCTGGTCGCGCACCGGTTCCCGTTCGTGCCGCTCGCCGCGGCGCTGTATTCCAGCGGCCCGACCAACGGCTCCGCCGAGATCGCCGTTACCGGAATCCTCTCCATGTTCCCCAGCGACAACCCGATGCCGGGCGATACTTTCAATCGCCTCGTCATCAACGACGGCCAGACCGACGAGACCCAAAAAGAGGTCGTCTACTGCTTCGGCATCGACCTGGCGAACAACAAATACACCGCCTGCTGGCGCGGCCAAGAGGGCACGGGAGCGCGCGACATGCCGGCCGGGACCGTGGTTTCGGGCCCCGCGCGCATCCCGGTGCTCAGCCTGGTCGGCGGAGGCGGCCAGCAGATCGGCACCACGAAGACGGACTACTTCATCGCCTTCGACGTGGACCCCTTGGCGACCGTCTCGCCGCAGGCGAATCTGGGCATCGCGATCGGGCCCAGCACGTCCACGTGGCCGGCGCCGCCTCTCGTCATGGGACTGCCGATCCTGACGACCTCCTACGTCCAGATCTCGCCGCCGAAGAACCTGTCGATCCAGAACGTCGGCATCCCGCAGGTCGGACTGAGCGACTCGTTCGTCTCGAACGTCGCGAAGTACCCGGACAAAGTGCACGTCGTCTCGACGGACACCGTGGATTCGCCCGTCGGGCCGTTCCTGCAGCAGAAGAGCAGCGTCGCCGTTTCGGTCGTGAACCTGCAGACGCAGGTTTCCGACGCGCTGATGCGCTGGATCCTGATCGCCGCCTCGGGCACCGCCACGTCGGCCGGCACCGTCGCCGGCGACGTCGATATGGTCTCGCTGTGGTACGACGCCAACAATAGCGGCATCTTCAATTCCGCGACCAGCGTTCTGGTCGGCACGGGCACGTTCGGCAACTATCAGGGCCTGCCGCTGGTCAGTCAGATCAACATGTTCTCCCCGGTGCACATCGTCACGCCCGCCCTCGCGGCGCAGCCGCAGCGCTACTTCGTCGTCTACCACATTTCTCCCACGGCCCAGCCGCTGGACCCCATCACGCAGGTGCCGCGAACCTTAGGCGTCACCTTATCTCCGACCTCCCTGCCCATGAACAGCCCGGTG
>CAIQSZ010000173.1 GCA_903874575.1 uncultured Elusimicrobia bacterium | reverse complement strand
GCCGACGCCGCGCCGCTTCGTTGTCCTTCATGTCGCGAACTGGAGTTATGCACGCGCGGGCTGAAGGGCCTGCTCTTATCCAGTTGCCCCGGTTGCGGCGGCGTCTGGGCCGACGAGGCCTCGTTCCGGAAGCTTTGCGAGGACCGCTCGGTTCAGGCGGCGTACCTGGGCAA
The DNA here is from genome assembly GCA_903874575.1 of uncultured Elusimicrobia bacterium. Taxonomy (GTDB): domain Bacteria; phylum Elusimicrobiota; class Elusimicrobia; order UBA1565; family UBA9628; genus GWA2-66-18. Next base: position 2,609 of record CAIQSZ010000173.1, on the reverse strand, counting down.
GGGCTCCGTGCTGCCCGCGCCCGCGTCCTCGGATCCGACCGCCGGCGGCGCCTTCTATCGTCCGTGCCCCGCGTGCGCCGAACTGATGAATCGGTTCAATTTCGCCGGCTGTTCGGGCGTCGTTCTGGACGCCTGCAAGCCCCACGGCGTCTGGTTCGACGCCGACGAGTTGCGCCGCATCGTCGTGTTCATCCGCGGCGGCGGGCTTGACCTGGCGCGGACGCAGGAGATCGAGAAGCTCCAGGAGGAGCGGCACCGTTTGGAGAGCGCGGCCCAGCAATCGCAGGGACTCCATTCCTGGATCGGTTCGCCGCGCCCGGAACCCATCATCGCCGCGAGCGGTTTGATCGCTTACTTTCTCAAGCGGGACGCCTGAGAGCCCGGCGGCGCTTCCCCTTGGGATTTCGTAAACTACGCAATGGCCGATATCCGCGAGGAAGTGGCGCGCCGCCGCACCTTCGCCATCATCTCCCACCCCGACGCGGGCAAGACCACGCTGACCGAGAAGCTCCTGCTTTACGGCGGCGCGATCCAGCTCGCCGGCTCGGTCACGGCCCGCAAGAACCAAAGCTCGTCTGCGTCCGACTGGATGGAGCTGGAGCGCAAGCGCGGCATCTCGGTCTCCTCCACGGTCCTGCAGTTCGACTACGAGGGGCGGCGCATCAATCTGCTCGACACGCCCGGCCATAAGGATTTCTCGGAAGACACCTACCGCGTGCTCACCGCCGTGGACGCGGCCGTCATGGTCATCGACGCGGGCAAGGGCATCGAGAGCCAGACGCGCAAGCTTTTCGAGGTCTGCCGTTTGCGCGGCATCCCCATTCTGACCTTCATGAACAAGCTGGACCGTCCCGCGCGCGACCTGCTGGAGCTGATGGACGACATCGAGAACACGCTCCAAATTCACGCGTATCCCGTCAACTGGCCCATGGGCGCCGGAGAGCGCTTCAAGGGAGTCTACGACCGCACGACCCGGGAGGCGCATCTGTTCGAGCGCACGGCGCGCGGCGCGTACCGGGCGCCGGTGCAGGTCGCGGGCATAGGCGACCCCGCGGTGAAGGACGCGCTGGACGCGGACTCCTACCGCGAGTTCGTCGAGCAGCTGGATCTGCTGGCGCACGCGGGGCCCGCTTTCGATCGCGCGGACGCGGCGAAGGGCGGAACCACGCCGGTGTTCTTCGGCTCCGCGGTCAACAACTTCGGCGTGGAACTTCTGCTGAAGGCGCTCTTGGAGCACGCGCCGGCGCCCGCCGCGCGCCGCGCCGTCGGCGGCGTCGTGATCGAGCCGACCGACGAAAAATTCTCCTCCTTCGTCTTCAAGATTCAAGGCAACATGGACCCCAAGCACCGCGACCGCGTGGCGTTCATTCGCGTGGTTTCCGGGCGCTTCTCGCGCGATCTGCCGGTGATCCATACCCGCACGGGCAGGACCTACCGCCTGGCCAACGCGCATAAGATCTTCGGCCGAGACCGCGAGATCGTGGAGGCGGCGTACGCGGGGGACGTGGTCGGCCTGGTGGGCTACGCGGATTTCGGCATCGGCGACACCTTGGCCGAGGACCCCGAGGTTTCCTTCGACGAGATTCCGCGCTTCGCGCCGGAGTGCTTCGCGCAGATGTTCAACCCGAATCCGTCGAAGTACAAGCCGTTCGCCAAGGGCCTGGAGCAGATGCTGCGCGAGGGCGTGGTGCGCTCGGTGACGCTCAGGGACGCTCCGGACGCGAAGTCCGTCCTGCTGGCGGCCGTCGGGCCGCTTCAGTTCGAGGTCGCGCAGTTCCGCATGGAGTCCGAGTACGGGGTCGAGTCGAAGCTGGAGGCGACGCCGTGGACGCTGGCGCGCTGGATCGGCCCGAAAACCGCGGCGGGCGCGGTGGACGCGGTTGGCTTGCCCATGAAGTGCGCGCGCGCCAAGGACGAGAACGGCGCCGAGATGATTCTCTTTCCCACCGAGTGGTCTTTGCAGTATCTCGCGGAGCGCCATCCGGAGATCGAACTTCTGAGGCTGCCCCCGAAGCGGTGATCTTTACGCTGCTGCTCGCCGTGTCCGCGTCCGCATACAACCCTCTTGTGAACAAGGTGACGGTCGCCTGCGCGCCCGGTCTGGAGTTTCATGCGATCTGCAAGGCTTCGAAAATTCCTTGCGCCGTTGAACTGTCCGCCTCCGCGGCGGGCGGGGGGCGCGGCCGCGCTCAGTTCCGTTCCGACGGCGACACGGTCTCCGCCGCCATGAACCGCGCCATTTTACGCTATCCCGGGCACCGCTGGCGCTTTCGCAAGGGCGTGCTGTACGTGACGCCCAACGACGAGGACGGACAGACGCCGCTCGACCGGCCCCTGGCCGGCAAGAGGTTCGACGGGTCGCTGGAGGCCGCGCGCGCGGCGTTCGGACCGGCGGCGGGCTTCTGCTCCGTCCCGCGAGGCGGCGAGGTCGGCCCCCAGCCGCGCGCCGATAAGAAGGTCGTCTTCACGTTCGGGGAGTCCACGCCGCGCTCGGTGCTTACCGAGTTGGTCTTACGCCACGGCGCCGCGGGCTGGGTGGTCGAGCGCTCGCCGTCGGGCGCGGGCAAGGCGCTGTACTGCTTGGACCTAGTCGAATACGGCGGCTGAAG
>CAIQSZ010000172.1 GCA_903874575.1 uncultured Elusimicrobia bacterium | reverse complement strand
GGGTAAGCGCGCCTACGTTTTGGGTTCGGCGAACATCGTAGACGTGCGTCGGCATCAGTTCGAGCCGATCCGCAAGCCCCTCAATTTTAGCGATCCTTCGAACATCAGCGAGCTTCTCGGAGCAACAGAAATCGCGGAAGAGGCCTTCCCGGTCGTCACTACCGGTGTGAGATACTGGCCGTGGCTACTCGTGGCCAGGGACTTCTCTGGAAGGTATAAGCAGACCAGGAAGGCGATGCTACGGCTGCTGCCGGCTATCCGTCGACGTGTCAATCGAACGGGCGTCTTCGCCTTTTCAAGGCTTGGCCCGACGTCCATCGGAACGTTCGGCTACTACCGCAGCATGTACAAGAAGATCGCTGATTTGCCTGAGTCGAATCCAATCAAGCGATTCATTGAAGACGCACGCAGGCAATTCGATGGCTCGCAGGTTCATATCTTCGAACGGTCCGAGGGAGACTGGCGCAGGGCGCTCAGCGCTACCGATGGTACCTCGCGAGCCGCGCACCAATTTGCGCAGCAGCTCAATCGCCTCAAGCGTCGGGACGGGCTGATTGACGGGCCCGAGAAGGCGATCACTTACATCCTGAAGCACTATCGTCGATTCGACGCGCGGCTTTGGAAGGCCTGTTTCTGTTATTCGGCATTCCGTTGCCTCTATGGGATCGCGGACCCAAACCAAGAGGGCGAGGGCGGGACAAAACGAAAGGCCAGCAAACACGAACTCCATAGAGAGTGGGCGCGGCTTCTGGTTTCTATTCTGGATGCAAAACCGAAGGGTGTCCGGCCCGAGTGGTACCGGCTCCGACGGCACATCAAGGTCAGCGTTAATTCGTTCGGGAAGGTATACGAGCAAGAGGATCAGCGCCGTGTATTGAGGACATTCAGGTTCTATACGTTTTTCTACTTGCATTCGAGATCGGTGCCACGGGCTGCGAGGGATGAATGAGTCTCGCACTCTTCAGTCGCCAATTTGAGGAGTTCTTCAACTCAGTCGATAAGAAGCAGACAATCTTTTTGACCACGTTCAGCTTCGACGAGACGGCTCTGCTTGCGCTGCTCAGAAGGTACCCCGCCGTCCGTCCGGATCAGAAGATCATTGTGCTTCACGAGGTCATGCGGCACAAGTTTCCGGGCCTCGCCTCGTCTTACTATAAGAATCTGAAAACTGTGGCAGTTACGCACCTCATTAAAGGCGCGTGCCCCATCTTCCATCCGAAGCTTTGGATGAAGGTGCGGGGCCGCACCTGTGAAGAGATGATTGTGAGCTCGTTTAATCTCTCACGCTACCACCTCGACGATCAGGGCGAGACGGTGGAGACGCTTTGCCACTGGAAAAATCTGCGGATACGGCTGCCGGCTCATCCTTTCTTTGCGATGGATCATCGTTCGGCCACCTCCCGGTTGCGAATTCCGCCCGCCACGATCGAGGTGCGCTTGAGTAGTAACCGCCCATTCGCCATCGAGGTCCACCGGTCGAGTGTCTCGTCCAGGCTCGGCAAAATGCCTGAACTTCGCAATGAGACGTTGCTTCGTTGCTGCGCCCCGTTTTGCTCAGACAGGGCGCTGGCAGCGCTGAACATAGACGGCGACCTTCGTATCTGGGATCGAGGCATTGTGCACGGGACGCCGGAGCTACATGCCAAGTGTCTTGAATACCAACGGTATGCCGTTCTTGGTTCCACCAACCTCACTCAGCAAGCTCTTCACGGAGTGGACGGCCAGGCGCGCAACACTGAATGTTTCCTCTTGATCAGAAAAACTGAGCCAATCTTGTCCGATCTGCGGAAGCTGCTCTCCACCAAGGGCCGAGCTCTTGACCCTAATAACTCGCGCGAGCCGGAAGACGGCATTGCAGACCCGGATACGAGAGAGCCTGGTGAGCCTGACGACTGGAAAGAACTCAAACGGCTTGCCGTGGCAGCTCCAAGGGAGCTGCGATTGGCGTTCATAAAGGGACCCTCTCGCCGTGCGCCACGGATTGGCTTGCGAATCCGGCGGACGATTGATTCGCCGACGGTAAGTCATATCAGGCTTCGTGGCTGTGATGGCGCCAAGCCGCTGACGATGTCGCCGACCGAGGCACGGCGGATTCCAAAAAAGCACTGGCAGAAGCTCGCCCGCATCATCGTGCAAGCGCCGGTATTTGTGGATGGGATCCGCAGGGGCGAAGTCGTTTGGACGCGCGAGTTAGACCTCGGTGAGTTCTGGCTCGACATGACCGACCTTCATTCAAGCCGTGCGCAAGTCCAGGAGGGCAGCTGGCGAGTGAAGGAGCAGGCTGAGATCGATCGTGAGCTAAAAGAAAGATTGATCGATGTTCGGGAAGTCCGAGACACCTTAATGACACGCGAATCGATCGCTCATTTGACCGAAGCTGAACAGCGGCAGCGGTGGCTCACGGATTACACTGGCTACCAAGTGTTCATGATGCCTGCCTGGTGTGTCCAGCTTGCCCGGCGGGTTCGAGGGGGCCGGTCGTGACGCGCCGCTTCATGGTCATGTTGCCGGTCGGTATGGGGAAGACCCGTTTGGTGTGGCGGCGAATCTTGCGCGGGCAGCACTCGCTCGCCAGGATGAACAGAAAGATTCGCGGCACATTAATCTCCGGCCCGAACAACCGGGTCCGTGAAGTCTGGTTGCGTGAACTCGCCCTTTTGCTCAGGGAACGCCGCTGGATCGATCTCGATGAGCACGATCTGCGCAGTCACTCGGGAGGGTGGCTGGCTGAGCGGCTAGAAGAGCAGGGGTTCGAGCTCCCGGAGTATTTGACGTTTCGAGATCTGGCTGCGACAAGGAGGAGAACGTGCCGCTTCCTCGTGCTGGACGAATGGCACAAGATGACGAAGGCGCTTCATACTCAGTGCGAGGTAGGCGGACGCTGGTTTTTGAAGAACGGAGGCGTTAAGGAAGGCGTCTTCTTCGTGTCGGCGACGCCAGTGAATCCTGTTCTCGAGGAGGATCAGGACCGCGCCGCGGACGGGGAACCGGCCTCCGATGTCGAGTTTGCCGAGAGCTTGTCCGAGGGGCGCCGCCGCGCGTTGGCGGTTCTTCAGGCGTTCTCGGATAGGAAAGAGCCTCTGCGTGAGGATGGAGTCGCCTTCAAAGACCTGCTATCGAAGCTCGGGGTGGAGCTCTATCCGATCTCATTGTCCGAAAATGCGCGGCGCTGGCAGCTTCCTGGCGGTCTGTTCGGCGGCGCCGACGGCAGCCTGCTTGATAAGTTGCGGCAATCGAGCGCACAAGAGCTCGATTACTTTAGAGTGAGCCTGGAGCCGGAGGGGGCGCGCAGTTGGTCGGCCGAATACGCCTACGCGGTAGGTTTGATCCAAACCGATAAAGGACGCCGCCGCGGTAGTGGACGCTCCTATCGAATCGTGTCGCAAGGCACCCGGGGCAAAAAGCGCTGCTTCGGTAAGAAGTACGTCACATTACACACGAGCCCAAACGGTTCCATCGACGCCGGCCGCTGGCTAGTCGACGAGCATGGCCGAGAGCCTCGTCTCCTGGCCATCCTTCGGAAGATGGGTGTGATTAAGAAAAGTGGTGACGATTACGCTTTGACGAGGCGGAACAAAGCATTGATCTTCTGCGTGCACCAGGGTGTTGGTCTCGGTTTGAGGCAGGCGCTGGTTCGGAGCCTCGGGAACGGAGCGGCTGCGCGTGCGGGAGTGCGGACGACTCTGAGTGGACATGAGAGCTCAACGACTGAAAGGCGAATCGATAAAGCTTTTAACGAGCCCGGGAATCCCTTTATTTTAATCACGACGGATGCCTATTCTGAAAGCGTCGATCTGCATGGAAACTGCAACGTCATGATTCACTATGAACTCCCCTGGTCTCCGCTTCGTCTGTTCCAACGAATCGGTCGGCTGACACGCCTGAAGACTGGCCGCAGCGGCAAGGTCGCATACAACGAGGACGTTCGGATTGGCCATGTAATCATGCCCGGCAGCGTCGAAGAGGAGCGGGTCAATCGCTTGCACCGGCGCATCCAGATATTGCGTCATCATGACCTCTGGCCCAGAGACTATCGGCGGGATCGCCAATATCGGGAGCAGGACCTCGTCCGCGGCCTCATGGGCGACGGGCCGTCGTTGCATTATCAAGAGCTGGTGAAAGGGAGGGCTTGATCGATGCCGACCCAAGAAATAACAGTTCCGGAGTGCTTGGCCTGCAGAGAGAACACTCCAACGGTGGGTCCGCGGATCTGCCCGGTCTGTGGACACCAGTTTAAGGGCAGCGGCTGGGACGGAATAGATGCGCATTGGGAAGCAAAGCACGGTAAGGTTCTTGCGTATGCCGAGTTTTGGGGTGCGCTCTGCTCGGATCATCGCGGCGCTGGAGGGGCATGCCTAGTCACGAATCTGAAGGAAGTTGTCAAGATCCTTGACCAGGTGCGAGATCTTGCCATTCGATACTACGAGCAGACAGGAAAGCCGCTCGGCGTCACTGGCGAAATGGCCGAAGTGGAAGCTGCGCGAATCTTGAAGCTGGAGCTTTGTTCCGCCCGGCAGGATGGATATGACGCGATCGAAGGCAGTAGCGCTGGCCCAAGGCGAGTTCAGATCAAAGGTCGAAGAATCATGGACGCGTCAAAGCCGGGCCAAAGGCTCGGCGGAATCAAGCTTGGTAAGGAGTGGGATTCGGTGTTGCTCGTACTTCTTGATGAAGAATATCGAGCTACGGC
>CAIQSZ010000171.1 GCA_903874575.1 uncultured Elusimicrobia bacterium | reverse complement strand
GGCCGAATTGGGCCTGCCGGCCGCGACCGAGGCGCTGGATCCCATCTCCCCCCAATATCTTTCGGAGCTCATCAGCTGGCACGCGATCGGCGCGCGCACCACGGAGTCTCAGACCCACCGCGAGTTGGCCAGCGGCCTGTCCACCCCCGTCGGCTTCAAGAACGGAACGGACGGCTCCGTGCAAGTCGCCATCGACGCCATCAAGTCCGCCGCGGCGCCGCACCACTTCCTGGGCGTGGACCCCGACGGCCGCGTCTCCGTGTACCGCACGCGCGGGAATCAGGACTGCCATGTCGTCCTGCGCGGCGGCCGGCAGACGAACTTCGACCGCGCCTCCGTGCTCCGCGTATCCGACACTCTGAAACTGGCGGGACTCGCCCCCCGCCTCATGGTGGACTGCAGTCACGGCAACTCCGAGAAGGATCACCGCCGCCAACCCGCCGTGTTCGACGCCGTCATGGAGCAAGTCCGAGGCGGCGCCTCGCCCATCGCCGGCCTGATGGTGGAAAGCAACCTCCACGACGGCCGTCAGGACATCCCGAAGGATCCCAAGGAGCACGGGAAGCTGCGCTACGGCGTCTCGGTGACCGACGCATGCCTGGACTGGGAGGAGACCGCGCGCCTTATACGCGCGGCCGCCGAGTCGGCGTAGCCGTCAGGCGGCGGGCCTAGGACGCTGGGCCGGCGCGTAGGAGCCCAGGATCTTGACGGAGCGCGCCGCGGCGCGCAGTTCGGCCAGCGCGGCCTTCACCGCGACGTCGTCGACCCCTCCCAGGAAGTCCACGAAGAACGAATACTCGAACGGATTCGACGCGATGGGCCGGGACTCCAGCTTGGTCAGGTTGATCGCGTGATCGGCGAACAGCGCCAGGCACTCGAGCAAGGCGCCCGGATGATGGTGGACGGAAAACGCGAGGCTGGTCTTGCCCGGACGAAGGTCCCCGGGCGCGCGGTCCTCGCGAGTGAACGCCAGGAAGCGCGTGAAATTCCCCTTCACCGTCTGGATGCCTTCGGCCATGACGGCAAGCCCGTAGACGTCGGCGCAGCGGCGCCCGGCGATGGCGGCCTCGCCGGGCAGGCCGCGGCGGGCGACCAGTTCCGCGGCGCCCGCGGTGTCGTACTCCGGGACGGCCTTAAGTCCGCGTCCGTTCAGGAAGCCGCGGCACTGCGCCAGCGCGATCGGATGGGAATACACCGCGGTCACATCCTCGAGGCGGTCGCCGGGGCGGCCGAGCAGGCAGTGCTCGATGAGCAGGTACGATTCGGCGACCGCGAAGACCTTGCGCTCGAGCAGCAGATCCGCGTTCACGCCGACGGGACCCGCGATGCTGTTCTCGACCGGGACGAACCCCGCGTCGGCGCGGCCGTCCTCGACGGCGTCGAACACCTGCTCGCTGAACGGCAAGCCTGCGGCCTCGACGCCCGCGCCGTAGTGCGCGAGCAGAGCGGCCTCGCTGTACGCGCCCCTCACGCCTTGGAAGGCGACCTTCAACGCCGCACCTTCGCGTCGACGGACTCCAGCGCCTTGAGGAAACGGCGGCGCACCGGAGCGGCGCCCGCGTTGAAGCGGTTCATGTCCGCGAACAAGCGCCACGAGTCGTTGCGCACCGTCTCGAGGATGCGCAGGAGCCTCTTGTAGCCCTCGGTGTCCACCCCCGTGGTCTTCGCCCCGTAGGCGATCAGCGCGCGGCCGATGAAATGCGTCAGCACCAGCGACGAGGCCATGCGGCGATCATGCGCGCGGGGCGTCATTTCGATCAGCTCCAAGCCTTTGCCGGACAAGAAGCGCTTGGCCGCGCGGTAGCGCGCGTCCCGCATGCGCACCCGGCACAGGACCAGTTTGCGCCCCTTGAGGGACTCGGCGGCGCTGTCCGGCCCGAAATTGGGATGCGTGCCCAAGAGCTCCACGTTTTTGGGCAGCCAGCGCTTCATCGCGCGCACGGGATGGCCCTTCACCGAGCATGTGTCCACCACCAGCGCTCCGGGCTTCACCAGCGCCCGCATGCGCTTGACCACGCCCTCGAACGCCGCCATCGGAACGCAAAGCACGACGACGTCCTGCGCGCAGGCCCGCGCCAGAGTCGCGGGCGTCGCGCCCAGCGCGCGCGCCGCGCGCGCGTCCAGCTTCCGGTCCGCCACGAAGATCTTCGCGTCCGCGGCGAAGTGCCGCGCCAATAATCGTCCCAGGCGTCCGAAGCCGATCAAGCCGATAGTCACAGCGTTCTCTCCATCCGGGCGAACGCCTCGCGCAGAACCGCCTCGGGCGCCGAGAAGCTCAGGCGCAGCCAGCCCTCGCGCCCGAACGCGGAGCCGGGCGCCACCGCGACGTTCGCCTCGCGGAGGAAGTGCCCCGCCAAATCGGATGAGGTCTTGAAGGTCCCGCCCAGGTGGCGGCGCGCGTCGGCGAACACGAACAGCCCGCCCTGAGGCTTCACGCAGTCGAATAGTTCGCCGCCAAGGCAAAAGGCCAGGTCGCGCCTCTTCTGGTGCTGGGCGCGCCACTCGTCGCGATGCGCCGCGCCCAAGCCCAGCGCCGCCAGCGCGCCGTGCTGGGCGAAGGTGCACGCGTTTCCGGTCACATGACTGTGAATCCTGCCGACCGCCTTCGTCAACTCGGCCGGGCCCGCCATGTAGCCGACGCGGAAACCCGTCATCGCGAAAGATTTTGAAAAAGTCTGCACCGTGGCGACGCGCGCGGCCGCGCCTAAAGAAGCGATGCTGAGGTGCTTCGCTCCGTCGTAGACCAGCGCCTCATACGCCTCGTCGGCGATGACGACGAAGTCGTGCTTGGCCGCCAGCGCGGCCACGGCGCGCAGCGCGGCCTCCGGATAGACCGCGCCGGTGGGATTGTTCGGCGTATTGAGGATCAGCGCGCGGGTGCGCTCGGTCGTCGCGCGCTCCAAGGCGTCCAGATCGAGTTGATGGTCCGCGCCGCAGTCGACCAGGACCGGCGCGCCGCCCGCCAGCTTCACGGCTTGCGGAAAGGTAACCCAACACGGAGCGGGGATCAACACCTCATCTCCGGGGCCGCACAGCGCCTGAAGAAGCTCATAGACGACCTGCTTGGCGCCGTTGGCGACCAGGACGTTCTCGGGTTCGGCCGCGACGCCGTTCTCCGTCTTCAGCTTCCGGCTGATCGCGGCTTTCAGGTCCGCCAGGCCCGTCGAACTGGAGTACCTCGTGAGCCCCTTCGCCAGGGCCTCCTGCGTGGCCCGGATCACGGGCTCGGGGACCGGAAGGTCGGGCTCGCCTTCAAGAAGGCTGAGAATCTCGCGACCCTCGGCGCGCAAGCGCGCGGCCTCGTTCGACAGCCGCAGGGTCTCGGACTCGGAGACGGCGAGGGCGCGGCTAGAAAACCTCATGGTACTGGACTTCTTTGGAGTTCATGGCGATGAGGCGGAATAGGACCTCGATGAATTCCTCGTCGAGTTTCAGCTTCCGTCCCCGCGCTTTCACGCGGTCCATCAGAACCCGCTCGCGCTTGCGATCATAGATCGGGAGAGACAGGTCCTTCTTGACCTTCGCCAACTCGATGACGAGCGCGCGACGGCGCGCCAGCAGGCGCAGAATCCCATCGTCCACGTCATCGATCCCCGAACGGATGCGATCCAGCTTCCTCGCGGGCGATTTGGCCATGAGGGAAGCATCATATTAAATCTCCGGCTGGGGTCCGGACGATATCGTACGATAGCCTGCGGAAAGGAGTTCTCCATGGCGCGCCTCGATCCTCACTCATACTTCGACGACGCTCAACCTCGCACTTCCGCCTGGAACCTGCGCTTGCGCGCGAATTTCGATCTCAAGGTCTTGTCCGGCGAGGCGACCTTGATCTTCGGAGGTCCGTCGGTCGGCGTCTTCGACCTGGACACCAAGGGCCTGTCCGTGCGCTGCGTCCGCGCCTCGGGGACCGATATCCCGTTCGAATTAGGCCCCGAGGAGCCTATCCTAGGCCGCCGCCTACGACTGACCTTACCCCCCGCGACGACCTCCGTCACCATCGTTTACGAGACCAGCCCGTCCGCCGCCGGTCTTCAATGGCTCTCCCCCGAGCAGACCGCGGGCAAGCGTCTCCCGTTCCTCTTCAGCCAGTGCCAGGCCATCCACGCGCGCAGCGTGCTGCCCTGCCAAGACAGCGCCGCCGCCCGGGTGACCTACGAGGCCGAAGTGGACGTGCCCCAAGGTCTGACGGCCGTGATGAGCGCCGGCGCCATGGGCGACGCGCCCGCCGCCGCCGGGCGACGCAAGTTCCGCTTCCGCATGCCCCAGCCCATACCCAGCTACCTGTTCGCGCTGGCCGTGGGCGAACTGGAAGGCCGCGACTTGTCCCCGCGCTCCCGCGTGTGGGCGGAGCCCGTCGTCGTCGACGCCGCCGCTACGGAGTTCGACGGCGTGGAGGCGATGGTCCTCGCGGCCGAGGCGTTGTTCGGACCCTACGACTGGGAGCGCTTCGACCTGCTGGTGCTTCCCCCCTCGTTTCCGTACGGAGGCATGGAGAACCCCCGCATGATCTTCCTGACGCCGACCTTGCTGGCCGGCGACCGCAGCCTGGTGGACGTGATCGCCCACGAGTTGGCGCACAGCTGGACGGGCAATCTGGTCACCAACGCGACGGCCGAACACTTCTGGCTCAACGAAGGCTTCACGATCTGGGCCGAGCGCCGCATTCTGAGCGCCCTGCACGGCGACGCGGCCGCCGCTCTGTCCTGGGAGAGCGGCCGGGCGGATCTCGAAGAAGCGCTCGCACGCTTCCAGGACACGCCCGCGCTCACCTGCCTGCGCACTCGCCTCGACGGCATCGATCCCGACGATGCGTTCAGCGCGGTTCCTTACGAAAAAGGTGCGAGGTTCGTCGTCGCGTTGGAACGCGCCGTCGGCACGAAATCGTTCGCCGAATTCGTGAAGGCATACATGAAGCGCTTTCGTTTCCAGAGCATCACCACCGAAATATTCTGCGGATTCGTGGAAGCGGAATTCCCCGGCCTGCTGGCGAAAGTAGACGCGCCCGCGTGGCTGGAGCGCCCGGGCCTGCCCGCTGCGGCGCCGAAGTTCGCGTCCTCGAAGCTGGAAGAATTGTCGGCTCTGGCCTCCGGCTGGAAGGACGGCAAGCGCCCGGACGCCGCGCTCGCCGGACGCTGGTCCCCCGCGGAACTCCTCGTGTATCTGCGGCGCATCCCGCGCGCCTTGAGCCGGGAGGACTGCGCGCGGCTGGACGGCGCGCTTTCGCTCAACGACCGCGGCAACTATGAAGTCCTCACGCAGTGGCTGAGCATCGCCGCCGCCAGCGGCTACGAGCCAGCCTTCCCCCGCATCAAAACCCTGCTGGCCTCCGTCGGCCGCATGAAGTACGTCCGCTCGCTCTATCAGGCTCTCGGACGCACGCCCGCCGGCCGCCGCCTGGCGCGCGAAACGTTCGCCGCCGCCGCGCCGGCCTACCACGCGCTCACGCGGCGCGCGGCCGAATCCGCGATGGCCGCTTACCCGCGGGAAATGGCAGAATAAGCGCGTGCTCGTCTCCACCGGAATCAGAAAGATCACACAGTTGGGCCATCCCGTCCTGCGCAAAACCGCGCGCCGCCTCAAGGCCGACGAGGTGCGCTCCGCCGACGTCCAGCGCCTCGTGCGCGAGATGGCGGCGACCATGGAGGAATACGACGGCGTCGGCATCGCCGGCAACCAGGTCGGCGAGGACCTGGCCGTCTACCTGATGGGCCTGCCCAAGGGCACCAAGCGCCACCCCGACGGCATCGCGCTGACCGTCGTGTTCAACCCGGTGATCACGCCTATCGGCGACGAGTACGAGGAAGACTGGGAGGGCTGCCTCTCGGTGCCCGACCTGCGCGGCATGGTCCGCCGCCACAAAAAGCTGGAGCTGGTCGGCCTGGGCCTGGACGGCAAGCCCTTCAAGCGGGTCT
>CAIQSZ010000170.1 GCA_903874575.1 uncultured Elusimicrobia bacterium | reverse complement strand
GTCCTTGTACCAGCCGTCGTTGGTCACGTTGACGAGAAGGCGCGCGCCGCGCGCGGCATCGCGACGCGCCCAGCGCGGGAACATGGCCTCGTAGCAGATGGTGACCGCGGTCGGGCCGAACGGCGTCGCAAGCAGGGGCTGGGACTCCGCGCCCGGCTCCATGTCGCCGAACCGGTCGAGCACCCGGAGCCAGCGCTCGACGACGAAGCGCGGAACGAGCGCGCGCAGGGGCACGTACTCTCCGAAGGGCACCAATTCGCGCTTGGCGTAGAAGCCGTCGGCCTGTCCGTCCGGGCGGACCGCTTGGACGCCGTTGACCGCCCCGCGCCCCGATTGCGGCCGCGCGAGGATGCCGACAAGATGAACCGCGCCCAGGGCCTTCGCCCATCTGGCGGCCTCTGGCGGCGCGTCCTCCCTTGAGATGAACCGGGGCAGAGCGGTCTCGGGCCAGACGACCAAGACCGGCGGCGCGGGCCGGGGAAGCGCCTGTAATTTTTCGAAATCGTCCAAGATGCCTTGGACGCGCGCCTCGTCCCATTTGTCGTATTGATCGACGTTCGGCTGAAGCACCTCGACGCGCGCGCCGGGACCGGACGGCGCGGCGCGGGACCTCAGGACGACGGCGCCGTGAGCCCACACGCCCGCGGTCAGCGTCAGGGACAGCGCCAGCGGCGCCGCGCCGCCGTCCGCGTCCGACCAGGCCTGCGCCAGCGACGCGTTCATCAGCGCGACGAGAAAGCTCACCAGGTGCGGCCCGCCCCAGGACGCCGCCTGCAGGAGCGCGCGGTTGGGACCCTGCGTATAGCCCAGCACGTCGACGCCGAGGCGCGGCGTCCAGCGCGCGCAGGCCGACTCGGCGGCGACCCACAGCGCCGCCCATAGCCACGGCCGCAGGCGACGCGGACCGGACCCGCCCAGCCAAAGCCCCGCGACCGCGACCAGCGCCCAGTTCAGCGCCAGGAACGCCGACAGCGCCGCGACGGCCAAGACGCCGACCGGCTCCGGGACGCCCGCGAAACGGCAGGTCGCGTCGATCCAGTGCAGGACGACCGCATGATAGGCGAATCCGGCGGCCCAGCCGGCCAGCGCGGCCTCGCGGCGCGAGCGCGCCGCGTTCGCGGCGAAGAAGAACGGCGCAAGGCCCAGCCAGCCGAGAGGCCACCACGACAGGCGCGGCAGCGCGAGCGCGCACAGCGCCGCGCCGCCCGCCGCGCCGATCAGGCGGGCGAGCCGGCCCCGTGGCATTTCTTGTACTTCTTGGCGGAGCCGCAGAAGCAGGGGTCGTTGCGGCCGATCTTCTGGATGTCGGGCAGGACGCCGCCCGCGTCGGACAAGAAGCCCCGGCCGCGGCCGTGCAACGCCGGGCGCGCCGGCGGAGGGGGCGGCTCGGGCAGGCCGGTGTTCGGGTCGCCGAGCATGCCGTCGATCGGAGGCTCGCCGGCCGCGGGCGTCTCCGGCAGCGGCGGCGGCGCGGGGGCCTTCGGAGCCTCGACCTTGAAGACGTACTCCACGGTCGACTCGCGGATGCGCTCGATCATCGCGTCCAGCATGATGAACGATTCCTTCTGGTACTCGATCTTGGGGTCCTTCTGGCCGTAGGCGCGCAGGAAGATGGCCTTCTTGAGGTGATCGAGGTCGTACAGGTGGCCCTTCCAGGCCTTGTCGATCATCTGCAGGAGGATCATCTTCTCGACCTCCTTGAAGTCGTAGCCGACGAACTCCTCCTGGCGGCGGGCGTACAGCGCGAGCGCGGCGTCCGTCAACCGGGTCTTGAGCGCGTCGGTCGTGAGGCCGCGCAGCTCGTCCGCGGTCGGGGCCCATTGCAGGCCGAAGGTGCGCTCCAGGTACGCCGAGAACGTCGGGTGATCCCAGTCGCGCGGATCATCCTCGCCCTTCGAGCAGGCGTCGACCTCGAAGGCCACGTCTTCCTTGATCATCGCCCGTATCTGGGCGGAGACCGACGCGCCGAAGAGGACCCGGTCGCGCAGCGCGTAGACGACCTCGCGCTGCTTGTTCATCACGTTGTCGTAATCGAGCAGCTGCTTGCGGATGTCGAAGTTGTGGGTCTCGACGCGGCGCTGGGCGTTCTCGATCTGGTAGGAGACCAGCGCCGACTCGATGACCTCGCCCTCCTGCATGCCCAGCTTCTCCATGAGCGGCGCGATGCGGTCGGAGCCGAACAGGCGCATCAGCTCGTCGTCGAGCGCGAGGAAGAACTGCGTGGAGCCCGGGTCGCCCTGGCGCGCGCAGCGGCCGCGCAACTGGTTGTCGATGCGGCGGGACTCGTGGCGCTCGGTGCCGAGGACGTGCAGGCCGCCGAGCGTTTTGACGACCTCGTATTCGGCCTGGTCCTGCGGATTGCCGCCGAGCAGGATGTCGGTGCCGCGTCCGGCCATGTTCGTGGCGATGGTGACCGCGCCCTTGCGGCCGGCCTGGGCGATGATCTGCGCCTCCATCTCGTGGTACTTCGCGTTCAGCACTTGGTGCGGGATGCCGATGCCGCGCAGCATGGCGGCGATCTTCTCGGACTTCTCGATGGAGCGGGTGCCGACCAGGACGGGACGGCCCTGCTTCCAAAACTCCTTGATCTGCTCGACGATGGCGGCGAACTTCTCGCGCTCGGACTTATAGACCTGGTCGGGCAAGTCGATGCGCGCGGAGGTGCGGTTCGTCGGGATCTCGCGCACTTCCATGTTGTAGATCTCGAGGAACTCGTCTTCCTCGGTCATCGCGGTGCCGGTCATGCCCGAGCGCTTCTTGTAGATCTTGAAGAAGTTCTGGAACGTGATCGTCGCCAGCGTCTGGTTCTCCTCCTTCGGGGGGAGGTTCTCCTTGGCCTCGACGGCCTGGTGCAGGCCGTCCGACCAGCGGCGCCCCGGCATCAGCCGTCCGGTGAACTCGTCGACGATGACGCAGTCGCCGTCCTTGACGACGTACTCGACGTCGCGCTTGTAGAGGTGGTGGGCGCGCAGGGCCTGCGTGATGTGGTGGACCCACTCGCCTTCCAAATCGTCGTAAAGGTTCTTCAAGCCGAGCAGGTGTTCGCACTTCTGCACGCCTTCCTCGGTGAGCGTCGCCGTGTGGTTCTTCTCGTCAACGATGGCGTCCCAGCCCTTCTGAAGGTCGGTGCCGGCGTACTTGGCCTGGATTTCGTCTTCCTCGGTGATGAGGCGGACCTTGAGGTTCGGGATCAGGCGGTTGACGACGGCGTAGCGCTCGGTGGACTTCTCGGCGGCGCCGGAGATGATCAGCGGCGTGCGCGCCTCGTCGACCAGGATGGAGTCGACTTCGTCGATGATCGCGTAATACAGCGGGCGCAGGACGCGGTCGTCCTTGCGCACCACCATGTTGTCGCGCAGGTAATCGAAGCCGATCTCGTTGTTGGTGACGTAGGTGACGTCGCAGCGGTACGCGGCCTGGCGCTCGAAGTTCGAGACGTCGTGCTGGATGACGCCGACGGTGAGCCCCAGGAACTTGAACACCGGGCCCATCCACTCGGAGTCGCGCTTGGCCAGGTAATCGTTGACCGTGACCACGTGCACGCCCTTGCCGACCAGCGCGTTCAGGTACGCGGGCGCCGTGGCGACCAAGGTCTTGCCCTCGCCGGTGCGCATCTCGGAGATCGCGCCGTTGTGGAGCGTCATGCCTCCGAGAAGTTGGACGTCGAAGTGGCGCAGGCCGATCGAACGGCGCGCGGCCTCGCGGCACAGCGCGAACGCCTCGGGCAGGACCGCGTCGAGCGCTTCGATCTCGGCTTCCTTGCGCTCCTCGCGCTTATCGTCGTCGTCGACCGCGACGCCGATCGCCGCGAACAGTTCGACGACGCGGGCCCGAAGCGCCTCGGTGCGGACGGGAAAATCGGCGTCGGCGAGCGCCTTGATCTCGGGCTCGAGCGCGTTGATTTTCTCCAGCATGGGCCGGTACTTCTTGAGCGTGCGTTCGCTGGCCGTGCCGAAGATCATGTCGAAAGTCTTCTTGATCATCTCGAGAGCCAGTCTAGCAATTTAGGCGCGTCCCGACCCATCGCCCTCAGGGCAGCAAGGTCGCCGAGACGATCTTGTCCCCGGGCTCCAGCCGGTCGAGGACGTCCAGGCCCGAGGTCACGCGCCCGAAAGCCGTGCGGCGGCCGTCCAGGTGCGGGGCGGGGACCAAGGCGATGAACAACCGGCAGCCGCCGGCGTCCTGGCCCTCCCGGGGCGCGCCGACGACGCCGCGCTCGAAAGACAGCCGGTTCGGCTCGTCGGGCAGGCTCCAGCCCGCCTCGCCCCGGCCGGAGCCGCGCGCGCCGTCGACTTGGACGATAAAATCGTCGGGAACGCGGCGCCAGACCGCGCCGTCGCATAGTTTTTTCTTGACGCCGTCGGCGAAGGCCGCGGCGTGGTTCGGAGCCTCGTTCGAGAGCACGACCGTGAAAGAGCCGCGTTCCGTTTCGAAAAGCACGGAGGGCTCGGACTTCAGGGGCTTGAAGCGGCGGGGACGTGCTTGGAAATCCCCGGCCCGCCCCCCGCTCGTCTCGACGTCGGCGCGCCCCGCGGCGGCCGCGGCGGCGCGGACATAAGGGGAAGCGTCGGCGAAGACCGCGTCCGGAGGTTCGCTCCAGGCCTTCGCCGCGGAAAACGCGGCCACGGCCTCGGCGCGGACGAACGGATCGGCGTCGGCCAGGCGGGCGACGGAGGGCGCGATCTTGCGCCGGCCCAACGCGCGCACGGCGAACAGCCGCGCCCTGGAGTCCGCGTCGGACTGCAGCGCGGCAAGCGCCGCCTCCGCGCGCGGCTCCTCCCAGCGCGAGAACGCGCAGGCGGCGCGCCAGCGCACCTCGGAGTCGGCGTCGGCCGCGAGCAAGCCCAAACGCGCGACGGCCTCGGGGGAATACGCGGGCACGCGCTTGAGCAACCTTTGACGGAACAGCGCCAGCGCGGCCTCGCCGCGCACGCCGGGGTCGTAATCCGTCGCGGCGGCCAGCAGGAACGACTCCGCGTCGCGGCCCGCGACGTTTCCCAACCCTTCGACGGCGGCGCGACGCACCGAGGGATCGGGGTCCGAGACCGCGGGCGCCAGAAGGTCGGCGGCCGCCGACCGCGCCAAGACGCCGGCGGCCGGCTCGACGGCTCCCAGGGGAACCTCGATCAGACCGAATTGGCCCAGGCCGAACGCCGCCTCGACGCGGTCGGCCGCGCCGGACGACGAGAGCGCCTCGCGCAGCGCCGGGAAAGACGCCTGGTCCCGAGAACGCGCCCGCTCGCGCAAAGTCGGCTCGGCGCCGACGGGAGGGACGCTCAGCGCCGCGGCCAGAAGGAGGTGAACGCTCACGCCCCGATTATATATCCTTCATGGGACATGAGAAGATTCGCTCTCGCCGTCCTTGCGCCGCTCCTCGCCTCCGCGTGCGTGTCCGTCCAATCGTTGCCGGACCCGCGCGGCGCGCTCAAGCCCGGCCAGCGTTTGGTCGTCGCCGTCTACCCGTCGCCGGGACCGTGGATCATCGACGCTTCGGACTCCAAGCTCGAGAGCGCGGCGAAGATCTCTCCGGTCGGGGTATTCATGCAGGGCTTCCAAGACGAGCATACGCTGTCCGTCTCGAAAGACGTCCAGCAATATCTCCCGCGCCCGCACTTGGGCTTGGAGGTCCATGACGCCCTGCTCCAGTCCCTGCGCCAGACCGTTTCATCGAAGACGGTGCAGACGACCCTGGAAGCCGGGATCGTCCCCGACCAGCTCGTCGCGTGGAACCGGGCCAAGGACCAGCTCGACTGGCGTCTGCGCTATTACGGGCCCGATCCCGACGCGCCGGCGCCGCGCGACTACGCGCGAGCCCTCATGCTCGACGACGCGCTGGTCCTCGACGTCAACGTCTCCTACGGCACCACCGCCACCGATGACAACAAGATCCTGCCGTACATGAGCGCCGCCAGCCGCGTCTACCGGGGCGACACTTCCCGCCTGATTTGGGAGCACGAGGACGAAGTCTCGGATGCGACGTCCAGTTCGACCTTGGCCGAGTTCAAGATCCAGCCCTGGGAACTCACCGGCCGCCTTGAGAAACTAGCCCCCGCCCTCGGCGAAGCCGTCTCGACCTCGTTCACGAAGGCCTTTCTCGTCGCGACGGCGACCGCGAACGCACTCTCCGGAGGCTCCAAGCCGCACGACGGCGGTCTGGTGCCCATGTCGCTCTTCCAAAACCAGCCGCCGGGCGCCCCGGCCGTCTCGACGGCGACCATTACCCCCCAGACGAGCGCGGTTTCCACGACGACCGCCATCTCCGAGACAAGCGCCGCCCCCGCGACGCCCATCGTCTCCACGACGACGGTTATCCCCGCGATAGGAGCCATTCCTCCTACGAGCGCCGTCTCCTCGACGACCACCGTCCCCGCGGCGGCGGATATCTCGACGACGACCTCGCCGTCCTCTCCCGGCGTTCCCGAAAAGTGAAGGCGATCGTTTCCGCGGTCGCCGGAGCGACGGGACTCGTCGGGGGTTTCGTGCTCTCGCGCCTGCTCGGCGATCCGTCGGTCGCACGCGTGGTCGCCCCGACCCGCAGACCCGTCGCGCCTCACCCGAAACTCGTGAACCCGATCTTGACGGACAAGACGTGGCCCGCCCTGCCCCCGATCGACGAGGCCTACGCCTGCTTGGGCGCGACGATGCTCAAAGGCCACGGCAAGGCCGCGTTTCGCGCCGTGGACCTTGACCTCACGAAGGCTTTCGCGCGCGCGACGCGAGCGGCCGGCGCCGGACGTTTCGGCCTGGTCTCCTCCGTCGGAGCCGACGCGCGTTCCCGCTTCTTCTACCCCCGCGTCAAGGCCGAAGCCGAGGCCGCGGTCGGCGGGGCTGGGTTCGTCTCCACCGTGATCGCCCGCCCGTCGTTCCTTCTCGGGCCGAGGCTCGAGCCGCGTCCGGGAGATGGGGTCGTTCTCGCCGTGATGAAACTGCTCGATCCTCTCATGGCCGGGCGCCTGCGGCGCTGGCGGGCGATCGAGGCCGACGACGTCGCCGCCGCGTTGATTTCCGCCGTACGCGGGAAGGTTCCCGGCGTTCTGGTCCTAGAGTCCGAGGACCTGCGCGCGTGAGTTTGGTAGAATCTCCGGCATGAAGACGATATCCGTCGCCGTCGCGGGCATGGGCAACGTCGGGCGGGAGACCGTGCGTCTCCTGCGCGAACGCCGAGCGGAACTGCGGGAACGGCTGGGCGCCCACCTCGTGCTGACGGCCGTCGCCGACCGCGATGCGCTCCGCGAGGCCCGCGCCCTCGGCCTGCCCGCGTCGGTCGCGCGCTTCACCGACCCCGCCGCGATGGCGCGCAAGTCCGGAGCGGACCTTTTCGTGGAGGTGTTGGGCGGCTACGACGCGCCGCGGCGCTTCGCCGGCGAGGTGCTCGGCCGCGGCGGAGCGCTGGTCACCGCTAATAAGCGCCTGCTCGCCTACGCGTGGCCCGAGTTGACAAGCGCCGCCGCGAAATCGGGCGCGCGCCTGGCGTTCGAGGGCGCGGTCGCGGGCGGCGTCCCGGTCCTGCGCGCGCTGGAATTGTCGTTCTCCGGCGACCGAGTGCTGGGCGTGGACGGCATCCTCAACGGCACGACGAATTACATCCTCACCCGCTGCGAGGAAGGCCTGTCGGCCGAGGCCGCTCTTAAGGAAGCCCAGGAGCTGGGCTTCGCGGAAAAAGATCCGACTTTGGACGTGTCCGGCGGCGACGCCGCGCAGAAGCTGTGCGTGCTGGCGGGCTTGGTCACCGGAGGCTGGCTGAAGCCGGGCTCCTTCCCCGTGGCCGGCATCGAGTCGGTTTCCTCGCGCGACGTCGCCTACGCGCGCGAACGACTGGGCGCGGCCGTGCGCCTGGTCGCGTCCCTGCGTTTCAGCGGCACCGCGGCCGCGCCGCGCGTCGAGGCCGGGGTGTCGCCGACCTTGGTGCCGCTCAGCCATCCTTTGGCCACGGTGCGCCGCGAGTACAACGCCCTGCTCGTGAGCACCGCGTCCGCGGGCGACTTGATGTTCTACGGCAAAGGCGCGGGCGCGGGCCCGACCGCGTCCGCGGTGCTGGCCGACGTGTTCGTCACCGCGCGCGACATCCTCGGCGGCTTGACGGCGCCGCGGCCCGGCCCGCGGAAGCTCTCGCTGGTCTCGCCCGACGACACCGAATCGGGCTTCTACCTGCGTCTGCTCGTCAAGGACCGCCCCGGGGCGCTGGCGCGCATCGCGGGCACGCTCGGACGCGAGAGCGTCTCCATCGCGGCCATCCACCAGGATCGCGCGGCGGGCACGACGTCGGCGCAGGTCCTGATCACGACGCACCCGGCCACCCGCGGCCGCTTCGAGCGGGCGCGCCGCCGCATCCTGTCCCTGGGCGACGCCTCGCCGCGGCACTGCGCGATGCGCATCCTCGCATGAAACCCGTGGGCCTGATCGCGCGCTGGAAGGACCGTCTGCCGGTGACGGCGAAGACGCCGATCGTCACGCTCGGCGAAGGAAACACGCCGTTGGTGCGCGCGGATCGGGTGGCGCAAGCCGTAGGCCTGCCGCCCGGCGGCGTCCATCTGAAGCTGGAAGGGCTGAACCCGACGGGATCCTTCAAGGACCGCGGCATGACTTTGGCCGTTTCGAAGGCGAAGGAGCAGGGCGCGACCGGAGTGCTGTGCGCCTCGACGGGCAACACCTCCGCGTCCGCCGCCGCCTACGCGGCGCGCGCGGGACTGCGCTGCGTCGTGTTCCTGCCCGCGGGCAAGGTCGCGGCGGGCAAGCTCTCTCAAGCCGTGATGCACGGCGCCGAAATCGTCGAAGTGACCGGAAATTTCGATCAGGCCCTCGCGATGGCGATGGAAGCCGCGAAAAAAAAGGGCTTCGCGCTGGTCAACTCCTCCAACCCGTTCCGCATCGAAGGCCAGAAAACCGGCGCTTTCGAGATCGTCGAGCAGTTGGGCCGCGCGCCGGACAATCATTTCATGCCCGTCGGCAACGCGGGCAACATCACCGCATACTGGAAAGGATATAAGGAAATCGGGCGCGCCCCGCGCATGTTCGGCTGGCAGGCCGCCGGCGCCGCGCCCCTGGTGCTGGGCCATCCGGTCAAGAACCCGCAAACCGTCGCCACCGCCATCCGCATCGGCAACCCGGTGTCCTGGAAGACCGCGATCGACGCCCGCGACGAGTCCGGCGGAGAGATCGGCAAGGTCACCGACGCCGAAATCCTGGCCGCGTACCGTTTTCTGGCCCATGAAGAAGGCGTGTTCTGCGAACCCGCATCAGCCGCGCCCGTCGCCGGCCTGTTCAAGCTCGCCAAAGCCGGACGCGTCCCGAAAGGCGTCGCCGTGTGCGTGCTCACCGGCCACGGGCTCAAAGACCCCGGAACCACCGAGCGTTTCCGACCGAAAATCCGCCGCGTGAAGGCGGGAGGCGCGGTCCGGCTGTGAGCAAAGTCCTCGCGCGCGTGCGGGTGACGGTGCCGGCGACCACGAGCAACCTCGGCCCCGGTTTTGATTGCCTGGGCCTGGCGCTGGACCTGCGCAATGAACTGGTGCTGGAACTCCGCGACGAACGCGGGCGGCCGACGGTCGAAATCGAAGGCGAAGGCGCGAAAGCCTTGCCGCGCGACGAACGCAATCTGCTGGTTAAGGCCGCGGCATTGAGCCTGCCGCCGTCCTTGCCCGGACGCCTGGTGTTCAAGGCCGTCAACCGCATACCGCTGGCTCGCGGTCTGGGCTCCTCGGCCGCGG
>CAIQSZ010000169.1 GCA_903874575.1 uncultured Elusimicrobia bacterium | reverse complement strand
GTACGACAAGGCCCTCACGCAGAACATGAGCCTCTCGTCGAATTACCGCCTGGCGTCGTGGTTCAACCCGCAGGTCAGCTACTCCATCGACGTGATCGAAAACAACGTCCTGAACGTCTCCACCTTCGTGGTGGGCGCCTCGACCTACGTGTACGGCGTGGGCGCCGTCAAGACGGTGAACCGTTCGGCCAACGGCTCGGTCAGCCTCCCGATCGCGATCTCGGACCTCCTGCCTAAGTCGCGCCTGCTCCACTCGATGAACATCGTGTCCGGCTACCAGCTCCAGGACGGAGACGTCTGGAATAACGTGGAAAAAGGGCTCGACACGACCAACAAGTTCTTCGTGCGCCAGTCTTTGACGCCGAATTCCGCCGCGGCCCAGCGGGCGAACCTGACCTTGCGCGACACCTACAATTCGACCCAACGCTGGTCCCCGCTGGAATCGTACGCGCTGGGAGGGCGCTGGGCGGCCCTGCGCACCCTCTCGATCTCGAACAACTACGTGCTCAGCACCCAGCGTTCCGAGGTGACCGGAACGGTCTCGAAGACGGTCTCGCGCACCTTGCCCGACGCGGTGGCCAGCCTCTCGCAGATCGAACAGCTGCTGGGCGTCCAGCGCTGGATGTCCAACACGCAGATGAACTTCAAGTACTCGCACCGCACCACCGAGAACGTCGGCTCGACGCTGAACACCGAGAACTCCTTCGGAACCGACCTGCGCAGCTTGATCCTCAAGAAATTCGACACTTCGCTCAGCGTCAACGTGCGCCGAGCCGACAACAAGGACCTGCTGGTCGACGCGAACACCCAGAAGACCGCCCACGAAGACGCCTCCGGACAGGTGACCTTCGACCTGCGCAAGTTCCGGTTCACCCCGAAGGTCGACTACATGCGCGACGTCACGACTTTGGGCACCGGCATACAAAGCCAGAACATCACCGTGATCACGCCCAGCGTGCTGGCGCGCGCGGACCTGTCCCTGCCGGCGGGCCTGCGCCTGCCCGGCTCGGCCAGGCCCCTGCTGTTCACCAACCGCATCATCTGGACGACGACGGCGTCGCTGGCCATCCGCAAGTCGCCGGTGACGGCGGCCGACAACTCGAAGCTGGCCTCGCTGAACACCAGCGCGGACTACGAACTGGCCAAGAACCTGCGCATGACGCTCAACGGCACCGCCCAGCGCCTCTGGCACGCCTACCTGCCCGAGGAAAGCTACATCTCCTACGCGCTGGGCACCAATCTGACCTTCCAGTTCTGAGGACCATGGACAAAACACTTCGAATCGTCGCGACGCTGGCGCTGGCGGCCGCCGTCGGCGGCTGCCGCGCCAAACCCCTTGCCGACGCGGAACAGTCCGGCGCGGCGTTCGCGCCGCCGGCCGGCAAGCGCGCCTTCAGCCTCGCCATCGACAAAAGCCAGGTGCAGTTCCTGGCGCCCGGCGACGCGGCCGAAGTGCTCATCATGCTCGAGACGCCGCGCGCCGACGGCTCCTCCGACGCCCGCTCCGAGGTCCTGGCCGCGCGCGCGGAGGTCCTGCGCGCCGACCGCGGCTGGGGCGAAAACTCCGGCTTGGTCCAGCTGGCGCTGACGCCGGAGGAAGCCCAGTTGGCCGCGCTGGCCGCGGACCGCGAGGACCGGATCTTTCTCAACAAGACCGCCGACGCGGCCAAGCTGGAAGCCATGCCCGCGCCGCCCAAGCCATCGTTCCAGACCGGCAAGCGCGGCTTGGCGGTCCTGGTCTATCCCGACCAACAGACTTTCCTCGAACCCGGCGACCGCGTGGACGTGATCGCGACGCGTCAGGGCGCCAAGGCCGCGGGTAAGGCGGAGCTGACCGCGACGACGTTGTTCCAGGATGTGCCGGTCCTGGGAGTGCGCGCGGCCGAGGGCAACGAGGAATGGTCCACCGTCCAACTGATGCTGACGCCGGACGAAGTGAAGGTCATGGCCCGCGCCGTCGCCGCGGAAGACGGCCTGTTCCTGTCCGCCCGAGGTCCCGGGGACCGGACGACGCGGCCCGTCGAACCCTCCAAAATGAGCCGCCGCTTCGGCACTGTCGCCGAGCGCGCCTCGCCGAAATCCTAGGCGCGCCCGGCTGAAGCTCCCTCGAATCCGGACGCGGGCTTGCGCGCCAGCACGACCAGCCGCGGGCCCGCCGGCCCCGGCGAGCCGCGGTCCGCGCTCAACCCGGGCCAGGTCTTCACGGGCGCCAGGCCCGCCTTCCTCAGCGCCTCGAACATGCGCTTGCGGCCGTAGCCGCGCAGCACGAAGCGGGAGCGCAGGACGGGCTTGCCCGGCCTCAGCACCGTCCACTCGTTGACGATCTTCGGGTCCCGGCCGCCGACGAGGACGGCCTCCTCCAGCACGTAGGAGCCGTCGGCCCGCTTCATCCAGTTTTTCGTGCGGTCGCTCTTGCCGGACGCGTCGAAGTCGATCATGTCGATGAGAAACAACCCGCCGGGCTTCAGCGCGCGGGCGATGCCCCGCAAGGTTCTCGCGTCGTCCTCGGGATCGGCGAAGTAGCCGAAGCTGGTCCACAGGTTGACGGCCGCGTCGAACTCGCCCTCCAGCCGGATGCGGCGCATGTCGCCGCGCGTAAAGCGGGCGTTGGGCGCGCGCTTGCCGTCGCGGCGCGCTTTGGCCAGGTACTCCTTGGAGGCGTCCACGCCCAGCACGAACGCGCCGCGGCGCGCCAGCCGCAGGGCGTGGCGGCCGGTGCCGCACGGGACGTCCAGCACGCGCGAGCCCTTCTTGAGCTTCAAGACTTTCCACAGGAAGCGCGTCTCGTCGGCCGCGGCGGCCTCGGCTTCGGGCGAGCCGGGCGTGAAAATTTCCCCGCGGAAGAACGACTTGGTCCAGTCCGGACTCATCGCGCGTCCAGCCAAGCGGCCAAGGAGGCGACGACCTCCGGCGCGATGCCGTGGCCGCCCTCGAAGCGGAGCAAGGAACCGTCCCAACCCGCGGCCTTCAATTCCTTTTCGAGCGCCAGCGCTTGGGGGAAGCCCAAGATCGGGTCCACCGAACCGTGGCTCTGGAAAAACGGAAGTCCCTTCTTCTTGGGCGCCAGGGCCTCCACGGTCGCCTTATCGACCAAGGTGCCCGACAGAATGACCACGCCCGCGACCTTCTCCTCGGCGCGCAGGGCCAAGTCCACGGCCATCATGGCGCCCTGGGAAAATCCCATCAGCACCAACGATCCGGCGGGAGCGCCGATCTCGCCCAGCACGGCCCGCAGCTCGGCGCGAGCGTCGGCCATGCCGTCGGGTTCGGCGCGGGAAAGGTCGCGCGGCTTGCCCGCGCGCTGCGCCTCCTCGAACGAGGCCACGTCGATGGGAAACCACGCCTTGCCGCCCCAATCCAAGACCTCGGGGCCGTCGGGAAAGAACCAGCGCACCGGACGCGTCACGGCGAGCTCCGCGGCCAGCGGCGCCAGGTCGCGCATGTCGGCCCCGTAGCCGTGCAGGCACACCACGGTCAGCGCCTTCGGGTCCTTCTCCGGGAACTCGATGACGTCGAGTCCGGCCAGCCTCACCAGCTTCGGTGAAACGCTCATTTTTTCGCCTCCCTTCGTCCCCAACCCGCGCGGCCCGGACGATAGCCCGCCTTCGGGGACTTTGGAACGTCGGTCGTTCGGGCCCGCTCGTGAAAATCCTTCTCCCCGCGCTCGCGCCGGGCGGCGAGGGCCTCGCGCGGGGGCGCGGCCGCAATCAGCGCGTCGCGGCCGCCGCCGATGAGGTCCCGGCGGCCGGCCTTGAGCAGGGCCTCGCGCACCTCGAAATAATTTTCCGGCTTGAAGAACTGGAGGAGCGCGCGCTGGAGGCGGCGGTCGCGCATGCCGCGCGCGACGGGCACGGTCAGGCCGGTGTCGGGATCCTTGCCGGTGTAGTACATCGCGGTCGCCAGGTCGTGCGGGGTGGGGATGAAGTCCTGGACCTGATCGGGCCTGTAGCCGTTGCGCTTCAGGAACACGGCCAGAGCGATCATGGCGCTCAAGTCGGAGCCGGGATGCGAGGCGATGAAGTAGGGCGCGAGGAACTGCTTCTTGCCGGCCCGCTCGTTTTCCTCGCGGAACTTCCGCGCGAAGTCCTCGAAGGTGCCGTGCGCCGGTTTCTTCATCAACGCGAGCACGCCCGGATCGACGTGTTCGGGCGCGACCTTCAGGCGTCCGCCGACGTGATGGGCGACCAACTCGCGCATGTATTCGGGCGAGAGGCGGGCCAGGTCCATGCGGATGCCGGAGGCGACCAGGACCTTGTTCACGCCGGGAACCGCCCCGGCCGCTTTCAGGAGCTCGATGAGGGGGCCGTGGTCGGCGTCCAGGCATCGGCAGATCGTCGGACTCACGCAGGACAGCCGCTTGCAGATCTTTTCGATCTCGGGCTTGGAACAGCGCATCCGATACATGTTCGCCGTCGGCCCGCCCAGATCGGACACCGTGCCCTTGAACTGCGGGTCCGCGGCCAAGGCCTTCAGCTCGTTCAGCACGCTCTCGCGCGAGCGCGACTGGATGGCGCGGCCCTGGTGCGCGGTGATGGAGCAGAAGGAACAGCCGCCGAAGCAGCCGCGCATGACGGTGACCGAATCCTTGATCATCTCCCAGGCCGGGACGGCGTCGACGTAGGCCGGATGCGCGCGGCGCGTGTACGGCAGGCCGTAATAGGAATCCATGCGCTCCTGCGTCAGCGGCAACCGCGGCGGCGTGACCACGACCGCGCGCGCGCCGTGGCGCTGGACGACGGTCTTGGCGTTGAGAGGATTGGTCTCGCGATGGATGAGATGCGCGGCCTTCAGGAACTTGTCCTTGTCGGCCTTCACGCCACTTGATATCGCGACCCGCCATACTACGGTCCCCCTCCTGCGTGCGGCTTCACCCGCGCACGAACTTTGGCAATGACCTCGGGGCTGAATTCGTAGGGCCCGATGCTATTGGTTACGACCCCCGCATCCAACTGTTGCTGCAACAGGGCGGCATTAAGATCGCGGTTCAGAAGACGAACGGCCATCATCTGACGGTATTTGATCCAACGCGACGCTGACTCATGGGGCCCTGCAAACTCCGCGGCCGCAAGCACCCCTGCCAGCAACTGCTCATCCCGGGCCATCCCGCGCCGACGATTCC